>JBAXSF010000099.1:0-5070 GCA_037130835.1 Actinomycetes bacterium | reverse complement strand
GGCTTGGTCCGAATGGCTGGAGCTCCTTGGCGGTGAATACGGAACCCAGGAGCGCTTTTTTCGCCAGTTCTACAATGCATTCAAATCAGATTGGGATTTGGCAGTGCCAGGAGTGGCTATTGCGACCAAATCAAAGTTGATGCGTGTATATGAAGAACTTCTCGACGGAGATTTGAAGACTTTTGTTGAAAGAATGACTCTGGCGACTCGCTCTTATTCGCGCATCCTTCGTACACAGGTAGATGATTCTGCGCCAAGTAAATTTGATGAGCAGGTTCAAGATCTAACGTACTCTCAGGGTGCTCCATCTTTCATGTTGCTTCTTTTTGTTCTTGTTCATCAGAGCCGGTTCAAGATTTCAGAATCAGATTTAGTCGAAATCACAAGGGCTCTGATGACTTTCTCCATACGTCGAAATATCACTAATACGCCGCCAACGTATGACCTCGATCGCGTCTTCATATCAATAATCGAGAAGTTGCCAAAGGCTGAAATTCCTGCTGTGGAACTTATTCGAATGGAACTCATGCAGGTCTCTGCAAGTGATGATGTTTTTATGGAACAGCTAAAGGGACAGATTTATGACGAGAACAGAGATGCAGCGCGATTTATTTTGATCAAGTTGGCGCAGGTTGCCATGACCAGAGAGTCGCGCATGGATCTATGGGAACGGCGAAAGTCTGGTTCGAAAGACGTATACGTTTGGACGATCGAGCACATACTCCCGCAGGGGGCAAACTTGCCATCGGCGTGGAGCGAGATGCTTGGGGGTGAAGGTCCTGCCATGGAAACTCAGCGAGATTATGTACACACGCTAGGCAACCTCACAATTACTGCATACAACGCGACCTTGGGTAACAAGTCATTTGTTGAGAAGCGGGACCGCGTTGACGACGAAGGCCGTCCTGTGGGGTATCGAAACGGGCTTGTTCTGAATGCGCATTTAGAGACCAAGGAATCGTGGACCGCTTCCGATATCCAGGAGCGAACCGACAAACTGGCGGCCCAAGTTGTGGACCTCTTTAGCTTCTAGTCCAGCTTGATTTGCTCATTTGTATGGCGCTCCGGCGTGTCTGCACCATTCGAACACCTGTTCGGGTTAGGTTCTGCGTACGAACTCGCCCACAGGGCGTGAAATCCCCAGGCTGGGGCCGTAAGGCAACGGTTTGTCGGAGGCCACACCTAGGGTCGAGTTCACGCCCCGGGCACACAGTTCGTGGGCACAACTGCTCACCGTAAGGCGGATTTCCATGGCTGCTCCCGACCGCGACAAGGCTCTTGAGGCCGCGCTCACCCAAATCGATCGCCAGTTTGGCAAGGGCTCAGTCATGCGCCTGGGCGATGAGGTTCGCGCCCCTATTGAAGTCATCCCCACCGGCTCCATTGCGCTCGATATTGCGCTGGGTATTGGTGGCCTGCCACGCGGTCGCGTCGTAGAGATCTATGGCCCTGAATCCTCTGGTAAGACCACCGTTGCGCTGCACGCCGTGGCCAACGCACAAAAACTAGGTGGCATCGCAGCCTTCATCGACGCCGAGCACGCACTCGATCCCGAATACGCCGCCAAGCTCGGTGTCGACATCGATGCACTCTTGGTCTCTCAGCCCGACACCGGTGAGCAAGCACTCGAGATCACCGACATGCTCATCCGCTCCGGCGCCATTGACATCATCGTCATTGACTCCGTGGCAGCCCTGGTTCCTCGCGCCGAAATCGAAGGCGAAATGGGCGATAGCCACATGGGACTGCAAGCGCGTTTGATGTCCCAAGCACTGCGCAAGATCACCGGTGCACTCAGCAACTCCGGCACCACCGCAATCTTCATCAACCAGCTGCGCGAAAAGATCGGTGTGATGTTCGGATCACCAGAAACCACCACCGGTGGTCGCGCCCTGAAGTTCTATTCATCGGTTCGCTTGGATGTGCGCCGCATTGAAACCTTGAAGGACGGCACCGATGCAGTCGGTAACCGCACCCGCGTCAAGGTCGTCAAGAACAAGGTCGCCCCACCGTTTAAGCAAGCCGAATTCGACATCATTTATGGCCAGGGCATCAGCCGCGAAGGTGGCTTGATCGACATGGGTGTGGAGCAAGGATTCGTGCGCAAGGCCGGTGCCTGGTACACCTACGAAGGTGACCAACTCGGTCAAGGCAAGGAAAACGCTCGCACCTTCCTGCGCGATAACCCCGACTTGGCCGACGAGCTCGAAAAGCGCATCAAGGAACACCTCGGTGTGGGTGCGCGCCTAGACGAGCCCATTGACCTGACGGTGGCTGAAAGCGTAGAACTCTGAGCCAGCCCACGGCCCAACCGGAAGTAAAGGTCGTTCGCGAAAAGACTGCGGACGAACTTGAAGCCAGCGCGAAAGCCATCGTGTTGCGGCAGTTGACCATGAATGCTCGCACGCGCGAGCAGTTGCGGCAAACATTGCACAAGCGCGAGGTTGACGACGCGCTTGCTGAACGAGTTCTTGACCGCATGGAAGAAGTCGGTCTGGTGGACGACCTGGGCTATGCGCAAGAGTACGTGCGCCAGCGTCGTGAATCACGCGGCAGTGGTCGACGAGCCCTCGCGATGGAACTGCAACGCAAAGGTGTACCCGAACCCATCATCAATGAAGTGCTCGAACCTGTTGACGTCAATGATGAACGCAACGTGGCCCGCGAACTTGTACGCAAAAAGTGGCGCAGCGTGGCAGGGCTTGAGCCTCAAGCTCGCCGACGTCGCCTCGCTGCGATCTTGGGACGCCGCGGATATTCAGCCGGACTGTCCTTTGAAGTCATTCGCGAGATTGAGCTGGAAAACGAAGTGGACTGTATTGACCCTGAATCTTTTGTGGAAGCACCTCGGGACTGACTCGGCTGGGCTCAATTTGTCTTGATTTTCCAGATTCCCGACGTGTTCGCGCCTTATAGTTGGTGTGTGTTTAAGGCATATCGAGCGTGGTTGTTTCCCCAGTCGACAGCCACCATTACGCGCCGCAGCGTCAACCTGGTGTTCGTCGTTGTGGCCGTTCTCGTGGCTGCACTCCTCCCAGCATTACCGGCACACGCCGCCACAATCACCAGTGCACCGTTAACTACAACGACGAGCACCACTGCCACGTTCGCCTTCGCTGGAGATGTGGGCGAGACTTTTCGTTGCAGTCTGGATTCCTCGTATCCGGCGGCGTGCACCTCGCCGATCACGTACACCGAACTGACTGTGGGTGCGCACTCGTTCACTGTTTATGGGCAAGCAGTCACCGGCGGGCCGGCTAGTTCAGACACCTGGCGTTGGACCATCACCCCGCCCCCCGCCTTTACCGACACCACCATTAGCGCAGGACCTGGCGAAGGCACCCAAACCGATCCCACGGTTTATTTTTCTTTTACCGGTTCCAACATCGACGACACCTTTGAATGCGCACTAGATTCGGCAATATTTTCCCCTTGTGCTTCACCACACACGCTGGCCTATCTCGCCGTCGGTTCGCACACGTTTGCTGTTCGCGCCCGTACTGTCGGTGGGATCCTCGACGAAACCCCCGCTACTCGCTTGTTCACGGTCGCCGCTGTGCCGGCGGAACCTATTGTGGAAGCGGGACAACGCGGCGGCTGTGAAGGCCCGCGGGTAGGTCCCCAGCTTCGCCCTGGTTGCACCCAAGGCCAAGTGCTCTTCGGTAGTCAAACAGCCTTCGCGCCGGCTCGGAGCAATATTCAGGCTTTGATCACACTGAGGGCTCAAACGCGACGGGTCTCGCCGGATCCTTGGTTGGCGTATTTGACGAAATTTGATTCAGCAGCAGCGAAGTTGCCCGTGGCTAAACCCTGCGACTCTAGTGCCGCTATGAACTCTGCGGCGGCCACGATTCGCACGGCCGCGGCCGCGTTGGTCCAAAGCGGGAGTAGGGAACAGGCCGGCCTGTTCGCCAGTACCGCAGCTGACGAAGACCCCTCACGAGACCTGCACTGGGCGGCTATCCGAGAGGAACAGCGGCTAGCCCTACGAGCCGCCGCTTCAGTGAATCTGGCTGCTAATGACGCAGTGTTGGCATGTCGTTCTTTTGGCACAAGATTAAAAGTTGCCAGTGGGGTGATCAGTCGCGTAAACGATGGCCAACATCTACTGCAGCTCGCAGATGGTCGCAGGTTCTACCTTCCACAACGCGTCCTCTCGGGCACCCTCAATGGTGAACGGGTGGTTCCGTTGCAGAACGTGAGAGTGCTCGTTACGCACTTGGGGTCATCGACCTCTGGTGGTATTGGCTGGATCACCGCACTTGCGCCTATAAGTACTTTGCCAAGCAGCGCGCCACCCAACAGCACCAGCGTCTCCTGTGTCAAGCCACTGATCGTTCCGGTCCAACCCACGCCCTCAACACGTAGTCCCCTGATCGTCCATTCAATTGACGGCTATCGCATGCCTGGCACCCAGACACTTCATTTGGAACGTGGCATGTACATCATGGCTGGTCCCAACAAGTGTTCCCAAAGTGGATACACACTGCGAGTGCTCTCGGCCGGGAAGGTCCTGGCCAACGCGCTTGCGCCAGGACAAAGCGTGAAAGTTATGGTGCCTGGTAAACCGTATCCGATCGCGAACTCTGCACTGCAAGAATCCCTTACGGTGGTGTTGAGGTTTAAGAAGCCAGGCTGTGATTGCAAGCCTAAGGTGATCAAGACCAGCTCGTATACCAATATTTTTGGCAGTACGGGATATTTCGGGACCTACCGCCTGGACCAGATCAATTTTCAAGTTGACACCACTGGCATTGCTGAGACAACGCAGGTTGACTCTGCGACGGTTGGTCTAGGGCAGTTTCGAGCAAGTGCTTTCACCACGCCAACAACAATTTCTACTGTTTACATAGGAACGCCTTATCTGCTTAGGCCAAAGTCGGCATACGCGGGGTATTCGGGCGTTAATACGGATATCGGTGGCGGGTTGATGTGGCCCAGATTTATAGGTACGCGCAACAAATCCGCATTTCGATATGCGGCTCGTCCGTACAACCCCATCCTCACCGACATGTTGACTCCCGGCTGTGAGACTGTGACTTTTGGTGGAGCCAACTGCGCCCATCGCCT
>JBAXSF010000098.1:0-5089 GCA_037130835.1 Actinomycetes bacterium | reverse complement strand
GTTCGTTTTGGTCCATTAACAGCCGGCGCAAAACTTTGATGTGCTCGGAACCAAAGGCGGTGCCACACGTGGCAACGGCCGTGGTCACGCCAGCCAAGTGGCAGGCCATCACATCGGTGTAGCCCTCGACGACGACGGCTTGGCGCGAACGAGCCACATCGCGCTTGGCCACATCAAGTCCATAGAGAACCTGAGACTTCTTGTAGATCGGGGTCTCGGGGGTGTTCAAGTACTTCGGGCCTTGATCGTCGTCATAAAGCTTGCGGGCACCAAAGCCCACGGTGTCGCCCGCAAGGTCTCGGATGGGCCACATCAAACGCCCGCGGAATCGGTCATACAAACCGCGCTGTCCCTCGACGGCTAAGCCAGCGGTCAAGATTTCACGATCTTGAAATCCCTTGGCGCGCAAGTGCGTGATCAGGCCATCCCAGCCTTGCGGTGAATACCCCACACCAAAACTTGCCGCGGCCTGAGCATCAAACCCACGCTCGGTTAAGAAGTCGCGACCGGTCTTAGCTTGATCAGTAGCCAGCTGGGCTTGATAAAACTTTTCGGCCTCGGCGTGAGCTTCGACCAGCCGCGTGCGCTCGCCCTTTTGGCGATTGGGCGCGGTTCCGGATTCTTCGTAGCGCAACTGCACACCGGATCGATGCGCCAACTTTTCTACCGCTTCAGCAAAACTGAGGTGGTCCATCTTGATGATGAACGAAATGACATCGCCGCCCTCGCCACAACCAAAGCAGTGCCAGTAGCCGCGCGCAGCGTTAACGTTAAAGGACGGGCTCTTCTCGTCGTGGAAGGGACACAAGCCCTTCAGGCTGGCTCCCCCGGCACGCTTGAGAGTTACGTATTCGCCCACAACCTCATCGACCTTGGAGCGCTCGCGCACCAAGGCGACATCTTCGTCGCGAATTCGACCAGCCATGCCCGCGATCTTAGGCGCGAGCCGAACCCAGCAGGGCGGCATGCATCAATTGGGCCCGGGTATCGGTCAAAGTAGCCACCTGATCAACCACAATGCGCAGGCGAGCCTGATCGGAGTCGGCATCGGCGAACCAGCCAGCAAACAGCGGATCCAGGGTGCCCGGTGCCCCAGCGATGACCGCATCGATGAGTTCGGCGATGAGTTCGCGCTCACGGGCGTAGCGGATTTCGGTTCCTGGACGTTCCATGACGTAGCGAGCGGCGGCGGCTTTGAGCACCGCACACTCCAACCGCACATCGCGCGGCACGATCAAATCCGCGTTGTAGCGCGTCAACGGTCCGGAGCCGAAGACTTCACGCGTGGCCGCCTCTGACGCATTACAAAAACGGGAAATCAAGTTGCTCGTCAATGACTTTGTTGCGCCAAGGGAGCGCGCCGAACCATCGAACTCCGCAGGCCACCATGACAACGCCAGTAAACGTTCGAGGGCGGCCTCGAGTTCACCGACGTCAGTGACATCTCGCGCGTAGCGATCGCGACACAGATCGAGCAACGCCGAACGATCACTGCGATCGCGCAACATGGCCATGGTCAAGCTGCCATCGTGCAGTGCGTCCTCGAGGTCGTGGACCGAATAAGCCACATCGTCGGCCCAATCCATGATCTGGGCTTCGAAGCTTTGGTGTTCTGGGTCAACAGATGCTGGTCGTCCGGCACGAATCCATTCAAAGGCTGGAACATCGTCCGCGTAGACACCGAACTTGCGCCGATCCGATTCAGCCAGCCACGGGTATTTGACCGTGGCATCGAGCATGGCGCGCGTGAGGTTCAGTCCCACGTTTTCGCCCGCAGGGGTAAAGGTCTTGATCTCTAACCGCGTCAGGATGCGCAGGCTTTGGGCGTTGCCCTCAAACCCGCCACAGGATTGGGACACCCGGTGCAATTCGGCTTCACCGTTATGACCAAAGGGTGGGTGGCCCAAGTCGTGGGCCAAACACGCGGCATCCACTAGGTCAGGGTCAGCGCCTAATCCGGCGCCTAACTCGCGGCCGATCTGTGCACACTCCAGCGAGTGCGTTAAACGGGTGCGCGGGAAGTCGTCCTCAAAGGCAACATGGACTTGAGTCTTGGCGGCGAGGCGACGCAATGCTGATGAGTGCAAAACGCGCGCGCGGTCGCGCTGGAATTCAGTGCGACCAACAGCCGTCGACGCGGTACTGGGGGTACGGCGCTCGCGATCGGCTTCGGTGTATCCGGTATCGAGTGTCATCGCGGTAAGCCTAGGCACAACCGGTGACAAGTGGCTTAGTGGTGCGAGCCTGATTAGCCGCGTAGTACAACCGGGCCGCGGTCTCGCGCACGATGTAGCGCGTAATGGCTGCCGCTCCTTGCGTGGGACTGTTTTGGTCCGGTGAGGTGACCGGCTTCATGCCTAAGTCCTTGGCCATGGCTTGGCTACGCAACAGGTGCCACGGGTCGCTGACCAACGTGGCCGTACACAGACCCTTGGCGTCCATCTTCTTTGCGGCCGCCACCAACGAGGAATAGGTGTCGCGCCCCGTGCCGACCGAAATGATCGCCGAAGCCGGCACTCCCGCAGCAATCAGCGCGTTTCTCCCGGCGGTGGCCTCGGTGTATCGGTCGCCCTTTTGCTTGCCACCCACGGTCATGATGCGCTTAGCCACGCCGTCTTGGTAGAGGCGCTTGGCGTGGTCGAGGCGAGCTTGCAACACCGGTTGCGGACGACCATCGAACTGCGCGGCCCCCAACACCACGATGACATCTGAGGGGCGACGATTGTCAATTTGTGCAGTGGCAAAAACCATGCCGGCCGTAAATAGCGGAATAGCAATCGCGACAGCAATCACTAGACCCAACAGCCGCCGAAACCAACGCCACTTTTTTGGCTTGGGCGCTGGCTCTGGGTTTTTAGCCACAACAAATCCTTGAGGTATTCACAAACATCATCCTCCCGAATGCAAGACGTCAGCACCGAGCGGCACGCGGTCGTCATCGCGATCGTCTAACCAATTTTCCGGCAAGGCAATGCGCTTAGCCCCGCGGGTGCGACCGCGAGGTGATCCTAGGATTGATGAATTAAAGGACTGATCCAGATCCATCGTCGCGATCAGATCAACCATCTGGTCACGACTAGCGATCTGTGACATCCCCAATCGGGTGGCACTGGCCACGCTAAATCCCTTCAGGTACCAGGCCATGTGCTTGCGCATTTCGCGCGTGCCGCTGTATTCGCCAAAGATGACGATCAGGCGGTCTAGATGGTCCAGCATCACAGCGGTGACGGCCCGCAATTGCGGCGCAGGTTGGGCTTTTCCGCCCGAAAAGGCCATCGCCAGGTCAGCAAAAAGCCAGGGTCGGCCCAAACATCCACGGCCCACCACTACCCCGTCGCACCCGGTGTGTTCCATCATGCGCACTGCATCGGTGGCTTCCCAAATATCGCCATTGCCCAACACGGGAATGGTCAACGCAGCTTTGAGTTTTTCGATGGCTTGTAGATCAGCGTGTCCGCTGTAGTACTGCAACGTCGTGCGCGCATGGAGCGCAACCCAGACAACACCAGCGTCCTGTGCAATCTGTCCGGCTTCTAAATACGTAAGGTGGTCATCATCGAGACCCTTGCGCATCTTGACTGTGACGGGAAGCTCCCCCGCGTTGTCGACAACGGCTTGAACAACGCGAGCAAAGAGTTTGCGCTTATAAGGCAATGCCGAGCCACCACCCTTGCGCGTGACCTTGGGTACAGGACAACCAAAATTCAAATCAATGTGATCGGCCAAGTTTTCATCGCGAACCATGGCAGCCGCGCGCGCCAACGTAGTGGGGTCAACGCCATAGAGCTGGAGGGAGCGCAGGGACTCATCGGGGGCAAAGGCCACCATGCGCAGCGTGCGCTCGTCTCGCTCCACCAGGGCTCGAGCCGTGACCATCTCAGAGACAAACAAGCCCGGAGGTTGCCCATCTGCTACCTCTGGGGAGCCGGCCAGGGCATCAGCGGCAAAGGACCGGCACAGGCTGCGGTAGGCCTCATTGGTGATTCCGGCCATGGGTGCCAGGACTACGGGGACAGCCAGGGCGTGCCTGCCCAGCATCAGCGTCATGACCCCTGCTTTCCCAGCCCAGGGCCGGCCTTGGCCCTGCCCAAGGGTATGGTCAACTGGCAATGTTCCGAGCGGGGCACTATGCTGATTTAACTTGAACAACCTTTGGAGCGATTTGTGACTGCCCCCACGCTGGAATCAATTGACGGTAAGCCCGTGAACTCATCCCTGCGCTGGATCGCCTTGGGCGCAGTCTCGCTCGGAGTCGCGGCAACCATCTTGAACCAGACGATTTCCAACGTCGCCATTCCGGCGATTAGTACTGACATTGGATTGACCACGGAGAACGCCACGTGGGTCAACGCGGCCTATGCCCTCACCTTTGCATCGCTATTGCTCTTGATGGGTCGCTTGGCTGACCTCGTGGGTCGGCGCAAAATTTTCATTACGGGACTGTTGATCTTTTCGGCCTCGAGCATTGTTGTTGCCCTGACTCAAACAGTGGGACAACTTGTCGCCGCGCGCGTGGCACAAGGCATCGGTGCCGCCATGATCTTGCCGGCATCGCTGTCCCTGGTGAATGCAGTCTTCAAGGGACGCGATCGTGCGATTGCTTTCGCCGTGTGGGGTTCGACGATCGGCATCGTTTCTGCTATCGGACCACTGCTGGGTGGATGGATCATCGGTGTGAGTTCGTGGCAGTGGGCCTTCCTGATCAATGCACCCATTGGAATCTTCACCTTGATCCTGGCCGTGAAGTTCATCCCGGACAGCAAGGACGCGGACGCCCGCGATGGCCTGGATGTTGTGGGAGCCATTTTGGCCACCAGCGCACTGGCCTTGATCACTTTTGGCATCATTGAAGGCCAGGCCTACGGCTGGATCAAGACCTTGAATCAGCTCTCTGTTGGGGGCCTAACCTGGACCTACTCAGCCGTCTCCCCCACGGCCGCAGCCTTGTTTATGGGCATCAGTTTGATCATCTCGTTCTTGCTCTGGGAGAAGTACCGCGCCGCGGTAGACAAGCCCGTTCTGTTCGATCTCTCCCTGTATTCGGTGCGCTCGTTCCGTTACGGAACCTTGGTCGGCCTGCTGGTGAGCT
>JBAXSF010000097.1:0-5189 GCA_037130835.1 Actinomycetes bacterium | reverse complement strand
ATGCCCCGCTTCGGGTTCAACTGGTCAAAGGACCAATTGACTTCCGAGCGGGGCGTTTGGGTGGAACAACAACATGTCGATAGTGGACCAGTTAGTCCAGGTAGTCGCGCAGGACCTGCGAACGCGACGGGTGGCGCAGCTTGGACATGGTCTTGGATTCGATCTGGCGGATGCGCTCACGCGTGACCCCATAAACCTTGCCGATTTCGTCCAAGGTCTTGGGCTGACCATCGGTCAAACCAAAGCGCATGGACACCACACCGGCTTCGCGCTCAGACAAGGTATCCAGCACCGAATGCAACTGCTCCTGCAGCAAGGTGAACGACACCGCGTCAGCGGGAACCACAGCTTCAGAGTCTTCGATCAGGTCACCAAATTCACTGTCGCCGTCTTCACCCAGTGGGGTGTGCAAGGAGATGGGCTCGCGACCGTACTTTTGAACTTCGACGACCTTTTCCGGCGTCATGTCGAGTTCGCGCGCGAGTTCTTCAGGTGTGGGTTCGCGTCCCAAGTCCTGCAACATTTGGCGCTGAACGCGAGCCAACTTGTTGATGACTTCCACCATGTGAACCGGGATGCGAATCGTGCGGGCTTGGTCAGCCATCGCGCGCGTAATGGCCTGGCGAATCCACCAGGTCGCGTACGTGGAGAACTTGTAACCCTTGGTGTAGTCGAACTTTTCGACCGCGCGGATTAACCCCAAGTTGCCCTCTTGAATCAGGTCAAGGAAGAGCATGCCGCGACCGGTATAACGCTTGGCCAGAGAGACCACCAAACGCAGGTTGGCCTCGAGCAGGTGATTCTTTGCCCGGCGACCATCCTCGGCAATCCACTCCAGGTCCTTCTTCATGCGGGCCGCGATCTTCTTGGAGTTGTCCAGGATTTCCTCAGCGAAAAGGCCTGCCTCAATGCGCTTGGCCAACGACACTTCCTGCTCGGCGTTGAGCAGCGGAACCTTGCCAATCAGCTTGAGGTAGTCCTTAACAGGGTCGGCGGTTGCTCCAGCGACCTGCACGGTTTGAACCGGCTCATCGGTGTCGTCATTGCTGGACAGAACGAAGCCTTGATCCTCCGGGACCTCTTCGACTTTGCTCTTACTGTCCTTCGGGTCATCAGCGTCGCCGCCATCTTTCTCGACCTCTTCTTTGACAGTCTCAGCCGTGACAGTCAACGAGTCAGCAACGATTTCAGCAAGTTCGGGGTCTTCTAAGTCTTCGGGATCAAGGTCTGGCAAATCTAGGGCGCCAGCCTTGGGCGCTGCCTTACCGCTGGCCTTAGCCGTTGCCTTGCTGGCAGGTGTTGTCTTTTTCGCTAGTGCGGCCTTTTTAGCCGGTGCTGCTTTCTTCGCCACAGCCTTTTTTACCGGGACTGCCTTTTTAGCAGGAACTTTCTTGGCAACAGCCTTTTTTGCGGGTGCGGCCTTTTTCGCCACAGCCTTCTTGGCGGGAGCGGCCTTCTTTACCGGGGCCTTCTTCGCAGCTGCCTTCTTTACGGGTGCAGCTTTCTTAGCCACGGCCTTTTTAGGAGCAGCCTTCTTGGCGACAGCCTTCTTCTTGCCTGCAGGCACGGGGACCCTTTCAATCAGGAGGCCACTTACTGGCCAAATAGAACAGGTGCCGCGCAAGTTCTACGCGACTACCTTGGGTAACAGTGTCCCACAGTGCTTTGTTCCGCGCAGGGGGGCGTACACCCCTGCATCTGGTGGGCGACTTATTCGTCAGACTTGACGGCAAGAACGGGGCACGAAGCATCCAAGAGCACCTGCTGAGCGATGCTCCCTAGGAGCAATTTGCCCACCGGGCTACGTCGGCGCATACCGATAACGATGAAGTCTGCGTTGACCTCGTCGGCCACCTCGATCAGGTCCACGGCCGGCTCATTGCCACGCACGAGCTGACGCACTTCGTGCTCGATGCCTAAAGCCGACAAGCGGGCGCCAATGTCAGCGAGCTCGCTCTCGTAGGCCATGGCCTCTTCGGCCGGCATAGCCGCGCCACCCTTATTGGAGTTGACCACGATGAGCTTGGTCGAACGCACTTGCGCTTCCTCGGCAGCCCGACGCAAAGCGGCGCGACCTTCGGGGGTGACGACATAACCAACAACGATTGACATACGAATTTCTCCTGCTCATCTGGTGTGCTAGTGCCAACCTAGCCCAGATTGGCCCAGATCGCGGGCCAACTGGGGGTGGCGACGGCCACAAGGTGCGTGGCCAACACAATTAGTCCACTAACGGGTAACCCACAGGCAACAACGCCGTGAACCTGACCTAACCAATGCGCGAAAGGGACGTGGAAAAAGATGAAGATCGTTGTCTTTGGAGCCGGCGGCAAAGTTGGACGATTAGTTGTTCCCCTCCTGGTGGATTCAGGTCACGAGGTCACAGGGGTTATCCACGGCGAACACTCAGCCGCTGGTGTGACGCAAGCCGGTGCCAATCCGGTCATCATTGACCTTGAAGGCGACGTTGCACCCGTTCGCGACGTGCTGCAGGGCGCAGACACCGTGCTGTGGACCGCCGGTGCAGACTTCATGACCGGTCCTGAGCATTCGGACCGCCTCGACCGCGACGGCAACCTGCGCGCGATTGCCGCTGGCGCTGAAGTCGGGGTGAAATGGTGGATTCAGGTCAGCAGCTTGTTCGCCGACCGCATTGAGTTGGCTCCCCCAATGTTGGCTCACTTCCTTGGCAACAAGGTCGCCGCTGACGATGCGGCTCGCGCCAGTGGAATGAACTACACCGTCGTGCGCCCAGGTGGATTGCTCGAAGACTCAGGGGCTGGAACCGTGGACATCGTGGCCGAAGGCATGGTCAACGCTCGCGTGACCCGGGCCGATGTGGCCGAAGTCATCTCGGTGCTGATCGACAACGAACTGGCCGTCAATGCTTCGTTTGACCTCGGTAGTGGTAGCACTGCGCCTGAAGCAGCCCTGCGCGCGCTCTAATTCGCCCGGCCGAGCATCCTTCGTTTGCTAATTTCTAATTCGACGTGATGAGCTGGGCGGTTGCTGGTCGCACTTTCACCGCAACACTTGACCCCAATCGGATCGGGCCACCGGCAATCAAGAATGGGCCTTGTCCATCCACGCTGAATTCGCCGGTCCACGAGGTCGTTAGGCGCACAGTGCGTGAGCGATCGCTCAGGTAGGTGTGTCGCACGGAGGTGTTGGGGTACCTGCCACCCGGGCTGGCGGTCACCAAAGATTGGCCATCGCCAAATCTCCAGCGCCACTGCGCGCTCGCTGTGATGCGCACGCGATAACCGCTCAAGGTGCGATAAATGGGCCCTACCTCTGTCGGTTCATTCGCAGCAAAGATGGCTGGCAGATTCACCAGTGCCCCATTGGCTGGTTGATAACTCGGGTGCGCACGCGGCAAGAGTTCGATAAATGAGTCGCGGGCAGTTCGAGCGATGTCATCAGGACTGCGCAGCACCTCCCCTGGCCCCATGCAGATCGTTCCCACCACCGAGAACCACGGATCTGGCGGTCGGCGCAGCAGGATTTGATAGCGGATTTGACCTACGGGGCAACCGAAAGTCACCCCAGCGCACAAGGTATCGATCGCCGCATCAAGGCAATCGGGTCGGCGGCGCCATTCGCAATCCACACAGTTCACTGCACCGTTGCGAATGGATGGATCACCGCTGAAATCTCCAGGGAGCAAGATTGATCCGCGTCCCACAATCGCGCCCAGGTCTTGATTGCCACCAATATCGGGAACCGCGGCGATAGATGTGCGGGTGGAAAAGATCGTGGCGGGATCGGCGCCCAACGACAGCGCTTTAACGCTCCACGGGTTGGCCTTGCCCACGCGAACGTTCGGATTGACCACATTGACAAACACCACTGCTCGCGCGCGATCACTGCTTCGTTGCACCACAACTTCAGCCGTTGACCCACGCGTGCCCAAGGATGTGACGCGGGTTGATTGCGCCCACCACCCTTGCTGTCCTATGCGAGCTTCGACCCCACTGCGAGCAACGGTGGCGATCATGCGCGCATTGGGCATCCCCGGTCGCGGTTTAACCCACGTGGCAGTTGATATGGCCGCACGCGTGGAGCGAGCAACGGGCTGAGCCAGAGTCACCGAGTGCTGGACGATTACTGGGCGCGCAACAGGTGCAAAAAGCTCCCGGCTTGGCGCATCTACCCACCCTTGGACAACCGTGAGGGCCACCACGAGCAGCACGAGGCCAACCGCGAGAACGCCCCAGCCAACCGGCCTCCGCGCACTGAAAAAACCTTGATCCCCCGTCATAGTTTGACAGTGTAATGTCCGATTTGCCCGAATTACAGACCCTGGGGATAAACCGTTAACGGGGCAGGGGCCGGCACCATCGTGATCCACTGTTAACAGCCCCCCTCATCGACCGGCCGCATGTGTGTGATTCAACCTAAGCACGTGTCATAGCTTCGGCAAGCAATTCGCGCACCTGCTCCGGTCGCACGGCTGCTCGCATGATCTGTTTAAACAATTCCGCCAAGCGATAGTCCGCGTTGTCCTCAAACGCGAGGTCCAAACAAATATTGGCACGTGCACCATCGCCTTCGACCCACCAAGCAATCGCTGCCATCGTTGCCGGTGCAGCGCGATACCCATCGGGTGCAACGGTGATGAGGTGACTGAAGAAACTTCGCAGCCGTTCTTCGTTGTCTGCGTTTTCACACAGCGCACCTGCGATCACGGCATCACGAATCCCCACATCAACAAACGCCATCAACGATTGCGCGACCTGACTAGTCGAAGGAGCAGGCTTACTCCCCCACGCCAAGATTTGCTCGGCATCAAGGTTCGCACCATTGGCCAGTTCGTCCAGCAGGGCCTGGATCTGGGTCTGAGCCGGTGGGTCGAGCGCAAACTGCTCGGCGACATCACCGCGGCCCAACAAGGGACTACTACCCCCACGTACCGCTAGCTCCACACCAATGGCACCGAGGTCCACCACGTCGTAGGGGATCCCCTCGGGTGAGCAACAGCTCGGGTCAGCGCATACCAGCGAGACATAACACCCATCGGCCACGATCAGCGCATCCATGACGTCGATGTCTTCATCGGCCAGGACGGTTTTGACTCGCTCAATCAAGGGCTGCTGCTGAGCTTGCACCTTTGACTGACTGCCCTGCGTAGCAAAGACGGCAATGACCGCCGACGTCGCGCCACTGGTGGCCATGGCCGTGTGTACTGA
>JBAXSF010000096.1:0-5209 GCA_037130835.1 Actinomycetes bacterium | reverse complement strand
CAAACAAAAACCCCGCTCACGAGAAATCGTGGCGGGGTTTTTGTTTGAAGACTTAACTACTTGTTGCGGGCGATGTACTTACCCTTGGGCTGACCCACAACCTTGGAGTCGCGGAAGTTGACCTGGCCACCGACCACGGTGTGGATGGGCCAACCGGTCAGATCCACGCCTTCGAATGGGCAGTGGTCCTGACCTGATTCACACAATTCGGCGGTCACGGTCTGGGTCTTGTCCACATCGATGATGGTGAAGTCAGCATCAAAGCCGGGCAATATATTTCCCTTGGTGGGCAGGTTGTAGGCCCGCGCTGGGTTAGTGGAAACCAACTCAGCAATGCGCTGAAGCGAAATGCCGCGCTTGTTGTGGCCTTCAGAAATCAACACTGGGTAGAGCAATGCGGTGCCACCAAAGCCAGGCGTGGCCGGCCAGATCTTGTCACCCTTGAGCTCTTCCATGCAGCACGCGTGGTCTGATGCAACCCAGTTGATATCGCCATCGGCAACGCGCTGCCACAGCTGCTCGTTGTCAGCCTTGGTACGAATCGGTGGGTTGACCTTTCCGCCTAGGCCGCCTTGCTTGTCCAAGGTGTCGTAGTCCAAGCACAGGTGGTGCAAGGTGGTTTCAAAACGCATGTCAATGAAGGGGTAAGCCTCACGCGCTTGCACAGCGGCACCAGCAGCATCGGCCGATGACAAGTGCAGCAAGTTGATGTTGGTACCGGTGTGAGAAGCAAGGGTCGTGGCTTCGCCAATGGCCACTCGCTCAGTAAGCGGCGGACGACCATCGTTGTACGCCTTGAGGGTTTGTGGGTCACCGTTTGCCTTGACACGATCGATGAAGATCCGCATCAATTCAGACTGCTCACAGTGCAAAGACAACGAGAGGCGAAGGTCAGGTCGCTCAGCTTGGACTCGGTTGATCTCTTCCATAATCAAGAAAAGGTGACCCAGGTCGTACTCATC
This sequence comes from Actinomycetes bacterium, assembly GCA_037130835.1. Taxonomy (GTDB): domain Bacteria; phylum Actinomycetota; class Actinomycetes; order UBA12327; family UBA12327; genus AcAMD-2. The sequence continues at coordinate 4,247 of JBAXSF010000096.1, read as the reverse complement.
GCCCATGGTGAAGGCCTGCGAGTCGCGGCTGTTAGACGCAAGGTCAAAGCCTTTGTAGAACATGTAGTACTTAAAGGACGTGACACCGTGCTTATTGACCAGGTCTGAAATCTCACCGATTTGACTGACCGTCATTGGTGCAAGGTGGAAGGCGTAATCCGTCCAAGCCTTACCTTCAACGGCAGAGAGAACTTCAGGAAAAATCTCAGCGTAAGAACCGGTGCGGTTTAAGTAGTGCGCGCCAGTGCGGAAGTAGGAAATCACTGTTGTGGCGCCACCGACCAAGGATGAACGCGTTTCTTCTGATGCATCAAGGCCGAGTTCGCGGTAGATGCCCAAGTGGAAGTGCGCATCCACAGCGCCGGGCATAACGACCTTTCCGGCGGCATCGATCACATCGGCTGCCTGTGAAGAGGCGATGTCATCACCAATGCTGGCGATGCGACCATCCTTAACAGCGAGGTCACCCTTAATCGGGCCAACACCGGGGACGATCAGCGTTCCGTTCTTAACCAAAAGGTCGTAAGCAGTCATGGCGGGCCCGGTTTACCCGGACACACCTCCCTCCGCAGGAGTGGGCGAAATCAACTCGGCAAACGCTACCCCCACGCGTAAGGCACGGGTGAATGGGGGCATTGAGTTCCTGCTTGGTCAATACATGCAATGTCCCGGAGGCTCATCATGAATAAGGTTTTTTCAAAGGTTTCTCCCGTCATTTGGTTCGTCCTTGGCGCTCTGGGACAACCACACCGGATCAAGCATGTTGAGCGCGTACTGGCTCACATCAAGGGCTTGGATGGTGTGTGGTCTGCCTCTGGTTCACAGATCTTTGATGCTGCTCGGGCGCAGATTTCTTAGTTGTCCGCTACTCGTGCCGCGCGTGAGATTAGTAGTCGCCAGCGTCTAAGTTAGTCACGTGACCACGACTGACTCCGTTCCCGAAGCCGTGGAATTACCCTTGCTCGAACCCTCTGGCGGCGTCCCGCCTGTCCTGAATAGTCCCGACGAAATCGCGGCGGCCGCTGATGCCATCGCTGAAGGTCACGGGCCAGTAGCTATCGACGCTGAACGCGCCTCCGGCTACCGCTACGGCCAGCGCGCGTACTTAGTGCAAATTAAGCGCGCCGGATCAGGAAGTTTCTTGATTGACCCCATCGGATTGCCTGACTTAAAACAAATCCACGACGCCATCGGCTCGGCCGAGTGGATCTTGCACGCCGCATCGCAGGATTTACCGTGCCTGCTTGAACTGGGCATGCATCCCACCACACTCTTTGACACTGAATTAGCCGGCCGCATTGCCGGCAAGGCGCGCGTAGGCCTTGGGCCGCTGGTGGAAGAGGTCTTAGGCCTTCGACTAGAAAAGGGTCACGGCGCCGCTGACTGGTCCACCCGTCCACTCCCGGACCCCTGGTTGCGTTATGCCGTGTTGGACGTTGAAGTCCTGATCGAATTGCGCGACGCCCTGGCACAAGACCTTGATGATCAAGGCAAAACCCGTTGGGCACAAGAGGAATTCCATTCCATCGTCACCGCACCACCTCTGCCACCGCGGGTGGATCCCTGGCGACGTGTATCCGGATTGCATCGTGTCCGTCAACCGCAGGGCTTGGCCATTGTTCGGCAGATGTGGCAAGCCCGTGATGAGATCGCCCAACAACGCGACATCGCACCGGGCCGCATCTTGCAAGATGTGGGGATTGTCGAAGTTGCACTCGCAGTGCCAACAACGGATGAACAGTTGTTCCAGCTTCCTGGGTTTCGCGGCCGCGGAGCACAACGCAATGCACGCAAGTGGCTCTCGGCTATTGCCACAGCCACCGCACTGCCTTCCGACGAGTGGCCGAAAAATTCAGTACCTAGTGATGGGCCGCCCCCTGCACGCACCTGGGTGGATAAGGACAAAGAAGCGGCTCTACGACTGTCGGCTGCTCGCCACGCGGTCAGCGTCCTGTCGGACAAACACTCAATCGCCGTGGAAAACCTGCTCACCCCTGACTACTTGCGGAGACTGTGCTGGACTCCGCCCTGGAGCAATGACCAGGCTCCAGACCGCGGGCCAGCCGATGAGTTCTTGAGCCAACTGGGGGCTCGCCCCTGGCAGCGCGAACTCGTCCTTGAACCGGTGTTGGAAGCCATCGCTGCGGCGAGCCGGAGCGGCGTGGCCCCAGTCACAGAAACGCCCGCTGAGCCTGCTGAGCCGACCTAGGGTAAGGTTAGGATTACCTAACTAGATTGAACGGACGGCCAGCATGCTCGGGAATTTCCTCATTGGACTACGCGAAGGTCTTGAAGCGGCCATCGTCGTGAGCATCCTGATCGCCTACCTGATCAAGATCAATCGCCACGATCAGATTCGATCCGTATGGGTCGGGGTGAGCCTGGCCGTGGTCTTGTGTCTTGGATTCACTGGTCTGCTGTCTCTTACATCGGCGGAATTACCTGAGAAAGCCGAGCAAGCCTTCACCGGCATCGTCTCTTTGCTCGCTGTGGCAACTGTGACGTGGATGGTCTTTTGGATGAAAAAAGCTGCACGATCACTTGCCGGCGAACTTCGTACAAGCGTCGATGACGCTCTCGTCGTTGGAAGCACCGCCCTAGTTACTCTTGCCTTTATTGCGGTCGCGCGTGAAGGCCTCGAAACCGCGATCTTTATTTGGTCCACGATCCAATCGACAGGCTCCACTCTCGGGCCGACAGCAGGTGCAGTTCTGGGACTGGGTGCTGCTGTTGTCCTGGGCTACTTGTTGTTCAAGCGCACGGTCACACTCAACTTATCGACATTTTTCCGCTGGACTGGCGTACTGCTCATTGTCGTCGCGGCCGGCGTCCTGACCTACGCAATCCACGAATTCCAGGAATTGGGGTGGCTACCGGGCGAAGACAACATCGCCTTTGACGTGTCCAGCACGATCCCCCCTGAATCTTGGTACGGATCAGTACTCAAGGGTGCCATCAACTTCACCCCAGCCCCCTCTGTGCTTCAGGTAATCGCCTGGTTTGCCTACGTCATCCCGATCACGGTCTTGTACTTCTTGCCGCCCAAGCAGTCCACCTCAAGGCCGGAAGGTTCGTCCCAAGAAGCGGCACCAGCCGCTTCCTAGTTACGCAAATATCACCTTGTTGGCTCACACTCGCCGGCCCGGATTCGCCTGGGCCATTGCTACGGTTGATCCATGACTTCCGCCAGCTTGCGACACTGCGTGCTGATGGTTTCTGTCCTTCACGGCATTGATGTCATCCCTCGTGATGATGGCGTGTGTTTGCCACCGAGCCCTAGCGTGGCTTCAAGCGGTGAACTTTTCGTCCCCTGGTCCACCATTAAATCGGTTGTGCGCAATTTCAGTGATGTTACTGACGTGGATGCTTGTAAGCACTTGGCACATTGGTTTACCACCGCACGAGGATTAGGTGACCTTTCGCCGCAAGAGTTTCTGCCGCACGTCTCTGTGATCGGCATGCCACACAATGGCCCTGAGCACCCTGGATCGCCATGGACTCACACCGAAGTTTTAGGTGGTGCATTACATCTGGGATTGGGTCTGCGCCTTCTCGGTCACTCGTCGGGTGAAACCTCAGCCCTCACACCTGAACTCATGGCCACTATCGGGCATGACCCGACTCGAGCATGGAATGCCGGCTGGACCTACCTCAACGCCATGGGGCAACTCGCTGCTGATCGCCATGACCGCGATCCCATCGGCGTCTTGCGCCCCATGGGTGATTGCGATGTCGTCTCACTTCTAGGCTCGCCCCATTTTCGCGCCGGCCTAGCCCGGTTCCACAACGTTGGCATGCGGGCCGTGGCCGTGCCGATGCGCACGCGTGGGTGGGTTGACCCCAACCACTTGGACTCAGCTTTTGTCCAAGGGGCGGCTGCCGCAACCGATGGCCCGCAGCGAGGGTTTACCACCGCAATGTTGGTAACGGCCGATGGTGTGTGGGAGGCCAAGCCCAGCGAAAACCTCGTTGACTTTGCTTTGCGGGATGAAACACAAGCCACCAGCTGGATTGATCAATCGCGCTTTCGGCGTTAAGCAGTTCAGGAAGCGTCGACAGCGCGCGGTGAGCCTTGTTGCGTTGGCACCTGAAGAACGGCAGAACTGTTGCTCACGACCGTGGCAACAATGTCATCAATGGTCACAACGCCGATCAGGCGACCTGCATCATCCACAACCGGAGCCGAGACGAGATTGTAGCGCTGGAAGAGACGCGCCACATCTTCTTGCTCATCGCCTGCGCGAACG
>JBAXSF010000095.1:0-5253 GCA_037130835.1 Actinomycetes bacterium | reverse complement strand
CTGCATCATCAAGGTGCCGTCACCACCGCCGACCTCACACACGTCAATGACGCCGAAATATCCGTCAATGTGTAAGTGCTCAACAACGTGGGTGAGGTGGTGTACCAATCCCTCGGCCACAGCCGTTGACTGGCTAGGGGCAGTGGCGAAGTGCTCTGCCGGCCATTGGCTTGAATAGAACGTGTTGGCGGATCGGGTCCACGCCTCTACCCACGGTTCCATGGGGCTATCCAACCGCTACCCTTGAGGGGAACGTCTGGTACCCGTCGCGGACTGGAACGGAGGCACTCATGGACAGCTCGACCACACGACCGGCTCGCTTGCGAGTAGGTCTGATTGGTGCGGGCCGGGCCGGCTCGGTTGTCACCGCAGCGCTTGCGCGCGCTGGTCACCAGGTTGTCGCCGTTTCTGCTGTTTCGGAAAAGTCAAAAGCTCGCGCGGCGCAGTTACTCCCGCAGGCGATGGTGTGCGATCCGCTGGCTGTGTGTGAACAGGCCGAACTGGTCGTGTTGGCTGTTCCCGATGATGCTCTCGCCGACTTGGTCTCTGGATTGGTCCGAGCCGGTGCAATCTCAGCAGGAAAGATTGTTGTACACCTGAGCGGTCGCTTTGGCAGTGAAGTTCTTGCTCCGGCTCACGAGGTCGGTGCGCTGTGTGTGGCTTTGCATCCAGCGATGACACTGACGGGTGAGGCCTACGAGGTTGATCGGCTTGATGGTTGCCCATTCGGTATCAGTGCCGCCGAGGAATCACGTCCGGTTGCCGAAGCGCTGGTGGTGGAAATGGGCGGCGAACCACAATGGATTGAGCCCCACGCACGCGTTCTGTATCACGCGGCGCTATCCCACGCGTCTAATCACCTGGTCACCCTCATCGCACAGTCACAGGACATGCTTGCCGAAGCCGGAGTCGACAATCCTGGCCAATTTCTTGGCCCACTGACCTCAGCCTCGCTTGATAATGCGCTGCGATGGGGCGATGGGGCTTTGACCGGACCAGTATCTCGTGGCGACGCCGCCACAGTGGCCTCGCACGTGAGCGGATTAGCTGGCGCCGCGCACACGGCGACGGAGCGTAATGGTGTGGAAACCTACGTTGCACTGGCTAAGGCCACCGCGATTCGAGCCGCTAGCAGTCATCGCATTACGGCCAGCCAAGCCGATGCAGTTCTTGATGCTTTGGTATCAGATGACTAGTCAACAAGCGCCGATGGTGGCGCGAACAGTCGCAGAGCTCGAAACTCAACTTGTCGATGTGCGAAACAAGCGCGCTGGTGCACCTGTGGTGTTTGTGCCAACCATGGGTGCGCTTCACGTTGGGCATCGAGCGCTCATGACTCGAGCAAGTCACTACAACGGGATATCAGTGGCTTCAATTTTTGTGAATCCCACGCAGTTTGGCCCCGACGAGGATCTGGCAAAGTATCCGCGCACCTGGGAAGCAGATCTACAACTGTGCGCCGATGAGGGAATTGATGTTGTCTTCGCTCCCACGGTTGACCAGATGTACGGCGACAATCCTGAGAGCACACTGTCGGCTGGACCTTTAGGTACGCGGCTAGAAGGAGCCCAACGACCGGGGCACTTTGATGGTGTAGTCACGGTTGTTGCGAAGTTGTTCGACATGGTCCACCCGGATCGGGCCATTTTTGGTCAAAAGGATGCGCAGCAAGTGGCTGTCATCAAGGCCATGGTGCGCGATTTGGAATTACCTGTCGAGATTGAAGCCTTCCCGACGGTGCGAGACAGTGACGGCCTGGCGATGTCATCTCGCAATGTCTATCTTTCAGACACTGAGCGCGAACAGGCGCTAGCTATTCCCCGCGCACTTGTGGCTGCAGACCAAGCTGGCTCTGAGGGTGCGCAAGCGGTACTGGAAGCCGCGACCAAAGAACTAACTGGTGGGCCTGAGGTTCATGTGCGATACGTCGAGTTGGTGCGTCCAGACACCCTTGAGCCGGTCCCTGCAAATTTTCATGGTGACGCGCTGTTGCTCATTGCAGCCATGGTGGGCACAACGCGCTTGATTGACAACTCGATGGTGACGGTGGGTTGACCATGTCAATTACTACGGTGACCTCATGAGTATTTTCGCGCGCCAACCCTTGGCTGGCCGACTTCTTGCTCCGGCGCCGGGCTGGACCACGAGTGCTGACGTGGTGATCGTCGGTAGTGGCATCGCGGGTTTGAGTCTTGCGCTGCAGGCCAGGCGAAGTGATCTCAAAGTTCTCGTGGTGACTAAGACCGTGCTCGATGCTGGAGCGACTCGATGGGCGCAAGGTGGCATAGCCGCTGCGGTCGGCCCAGGCGATACTCCCGAACAGCACGAGGCAGACACCTTGATTGCCGGTGTCGACTTGTGCGATGTGCAGGCCGTACACGCGTTGGTAACTGAGGGACCCACTGCGCTGGAAAATCTCATTGCGCTGGGTGCGGACTTTGATCGGGATGCTTCCGGAGATATTGCGCTTACTCGTGAGGGTGGTCACCATCGCGATCGCATCGCGCATGCTGGCGGTGATGCCACAGGTGCTGAGGTTTCACGTGCGCTGATCTCCGCAGTTCAGGCCGATGGTGGCATCGAAGTTATTGAGCATGCGCTGGCCCTTGATCTACTTTTTGACGACCGCGGTGCAGTAGCTGGAATCACCTTGCACGTGATTGGCGAAGGAACCCGCGATGGGGTGGGCGCCGTACATGCACGCGCAGTGGTCTTGGCCACTGGCGGACTAGGCCAAACCTTTGCGCAAACCACAAACCCCGAAGTATCAACCGGTGACGGGGTGGCATTAGCTCTGCGAGGTGGAGCAACGGTTGCCGACATGGAGTTTGTGCAGTTCCACCCCACTGTTTTATGGCTTGGCCCTGGTTCGCGAGGGCAGCAACCGTTGGTGTCAGAGGCCGTGCGGGGCGAAGGCGCCTTCCTGGTTGACGATGCAGGCCGACGTTTCATGCACGGTATCCATGAACTGGCGGATCTAGCTCCGCGTGATGTGGTGGCCAAAGCCATCATGCAACAGATGATCGAAACCGGTGCTCCGCACGTATGGCTTGACGGTCGCGATTTGGGTCAAGAAGTATGGGAAAACAGATTCCCCACCATCCTCGAATCGTGCCGGTCACACGGCGTTGATCCCGTGACGGAATTGATCCCCGTTGCGCCGGCAGCGCACTACGCCAGTGGTGGAATCCTTACCGATCTTTCCGGGCGCACCAATGTTGATGGTTTGTATGCCTGTGGGGAGTGTGCGTGTACTGGAGTGCACGGCGCGAACCGGTTGGCCTCAAACTCTTTGCTGGAAGGTTTGGTCTTTGCCTCTCGGATCGCTCAGCATTTGGCCACCGACCTGGCCCGGCCAGGCGAGCCAAAGCCCGATGAACGAGTCCCGGCTCTTTTGACACCCGAAGTCCGCGACCATGTGGCGTCCGCGATGACCGATGGCGCTGGAGTCTTGCGTTCGCGTCGATCATTAGGACGAACGTTGTCGCGCTTACTCGAGTTGCGGTCGTGGCAATCCCAGCAGCCCTGTGTTGAAGCATGGGAAGCAACCAATGTGCATAGCGTGGCGACGTTTATCGCAGCAGCTGCGCGCGAGCGAGAAGAAACTCGAGGAAGTCACTGGCGTGAGGACTTCCCTGCGCCCGATGACCTGCATTGGCGCGCGCGCATTAATAGTCAGTTAGTCGAAGGCACCGTCCACACCACAGTGAGGCCCATTTCATGACACTCAGCAGTGCACTATCCGAACACATTCGTGGGGTCGGATTAGACCCAGCCGAAATCGAGGCGGTCATTGAGCGATCCCTGGCCGAAGACTTGGCCGGTGGGGTGGATGTCACCTCGGTTGCCACTGTTCCTGCCACGCAACAGTCAATCTTGAAGTTGGTGGCGCGTGAAAGCGGCGTTGTGGCGGGCGTCGTGGCCGCATGTGCGGCCTTTGAGGTCGTGGGGCAAGGTCGCATTGCGGTTTCCGCCAACGTTGTTGATGGAGCATCAGTAGACGCGGGCAGTTGCGTCGTGACGGCGACGGGACCCACGGTGGACTTGCTGACAGCAGAGCGAACAGCGCTGAATCTGTTGTGTCACCTGTCGGGTATTGCAACGCTGACTGCTCGCTGGGTCAACGAAGTCGCGGGAACTGATGCTGCAATCCGTGATACACGCAAGACCACACCGGGATTGCGATCGCTAGAGAAGTTTGCCGTGCGGTGCGGGGGCGGAGTCAATCACCGGATGTCACTTTCCGATGCTGCATTGGTGAAGGACAACCATGTTCTGGCTGCTGGTGGTGTGGAGGCAGCATTTTCAGCCGTTCGCGCCATGTGGCCCGATCTTGATGTTGAAGTTGAGGTCGATTCCCTTGAACAGCTAATGGAGGTCCTTGCTGTCGGTGCGGATTTGGTTTTGTTGGACAACTTCACGGTCGCGCAAACTCGTGAAGCGGTGACGATCACCGCAGGTCGAGCTCGGCTCGAATCCAGCGGGGGATTGAGCTTGAGTGTGGCCCGAGATTATGCGGAAACCGGCGTTGATTTCCTCGCCGTTGGCGCGTTGACACATTCAGCACCTGTGCTTGATGTGGGTGGAGACCTAGAGCAAGTACGGGAGGCCTGACATGTTGTTAGCCATTGACGTGGGAAATACCAACACCGTTCTTGGACTGTTTGATGGTGAGACCCTGCATCAGTCATGGCGCATCAAGACAGATGCTCGAGATACAGCAGACGAACTCTATGTCATGTACAGCGGCTTGCTGGCGCAATCTCCTCAGTTTTCCGGAATCTCGCTGTGTTCCACGGTTCCCTCGGCGCTGCGTGAGATGCGCACGATGCTCAATCGCTATCACGCGGATAGTGAAACAGTCATCGTTGAGCCCGGAACGCGCACGGGAGTTCCGGTCCTTACGGACAACCCCAAGGAAGTGGGAGCAGACCGCATTGTCAATACGTTGGCCACGCATCACCTTTTTGGTGGGCCGGCGATCGTGGTGGACTTTGGCACCTCCACAAATTTGGACGTTGTCAGCGACAAGGGCGAATTCCTGGGTGGCGCTTTGGCGCCAGGAATTGAAATCTCCATTGATGCCCTCGCGGCTCGGGCGGCGCAACTGCGCAAGGTGGAACTGGTTCGGCCCCGCTCAGTGATTGGCAAGAACACCGTCGAAGCCCTGCAAAGTGGCGCCTTGTACGGATTCGCCGGACAAGTTGATGGCCTCGTGGATCGGATTGAAGACGAAATTGGGTCTGTGCAGGC
>JBAXSF010000094.1:0-5295 GCA_037130835.1 Actinomycetes bacterium | reverse complement strand
GGCGATAGGTTCAGCCAACGCGAAGGCTAGCCCCAGATCAAGGCGGTCCCTGAGTACAAGATTGCCTTCCAAGCCTTCGGCCAGTTGAGCGACCACGCCTTCGGCATCGCCCCTGTCAGCCGCTGGCCTCAGCCACACGATGGCATCGCACTCCATGTCGGAGTCGGGCTTACCCAGGTGCACGGTGGCTCCTCGCTTACGGGCCTCTCGTTCAATTTCCGCTGCCACGTCGTGGTCTCTCCACACCGGCACGGCTTGTCGAGACTGCGCCAAGGCTCGCAGGGGCGCGCCCGCTAACACCACGCGCTGCGGTCCAGCGAAGTCGAGGATGAGCGCCTCGCACGATTCCTCAAGCGCTGTTTGGGCGGCTTGGTCTGCGGTGACCGGCACAAGTCGGGCATCGGGGTTCCACGACTGTGCGTTCTCAACAGAAGTAAAGACGACCAACCCACTCCATCCGGCATCAGCGCGAAAGATTGCGGTGGCGATGTGGCTTTCCTTTTCCACTTCATGGCCACCCACATCCTGCGCGGAATCAAGAACAGCTTGAGTGGGTAAAAGCACGCGCGTGCCGACTAAGGCGTTTGCCATTTCACGATGATCGAGGTCGCCACTGCCAAATGCGGCAAGCGCACTAGCAACAGTGGGCGGACACTCCCCCTGGTCGCCCGCAAAGGCAGAGACCGGAATTTCCGCGCCCTCGAACTGATTCATGAGAAAAGTCGCTAGATACGACAGGCGTGAATGTCTGTCACGATGACGCCACGAGCGCCAAGGTTCCACAGGGCATCCATCACGTTGTGCTGATCCGCACGCGGCACCATGGCTCGCACCGCAACCCAGCCTTCATCGCGCAACGGCGACACCGTGGGAGATTCAATTCCTGGGGTCAACACACACGCCTGCTCGACGAGATCAGCCTTGACGTCGTACTCCATCATCACGTAGGTACGAGCCACGATGACACCTTCAAGGCGGCGCAAGAGTTGTTGCACTTCGGGAGTGCTGCTCACATCAGAGCGTCCGATGAGCACTGCTTGCGATTGCAAGATCGGGTCCCCCACGAGTTCTAGACCAGCGGCTCGCAGCGTGGTACCCGTATCCACGACATCGGCCACCGCATCAGCCACACCCAGCGCCACAGCATTTTCCACGGCGCCATCGAGCCCAACGACTTCCGCTGAAATACCAAGATCGGCAAGAGCAGCGGTGACGATGCCCCGATACGAGGTGGCGATGCGTTTTCCATTGAGGTCAGCGATCGAGGATGCCGTACCCACGGGAGCGGCAAACCGGAAAGTCGAAGCACCAAAACCCAGCTCTAGCAATTCTTGAGCAGGCGAAGCGCCATCTTGCAAGAGATCACGTCCAGTAATGCCGACGTCGAGTTGGCCAGCCCCAACGTAGGTGGCGATGTCGCGCGGGCGCAAAAGGTAGAACTCTGCGTCATTGGCTGTATCGGTGACGACGAGTGCTCGTCCTACCGGCTTGGGCAAGTACCCGGCCTCACGCAACATCGTGAGCGCATCGTCTGCCAGTGTTCCCTTGTTGGGAACAGCAACTTTCAGCATTGGAAATAGTCCTTAAATTGACAAATCAGAGTCGAGAGTAAACATCGTCGAGGGTTAAGCCACAGGCCAGCATCATCACCTGAACGTGATAAAGCAACTGAGCAATCTCTTCGGCGGTACGTTCCTTGCCTTCGTATTCGGCAGCCATCCAGACTTCGCTGGCTTCCTCCACGACTTTCTTTCCGATGGAATGGACTCCGGCATCCAGGGCCTTCACGGTTCCAGAACCTTCGGGGCGCAAAAGTGAGCGCGACTGAAGTTCAGCAAAGAGTGCATCAAAAGTCTTCATGCCCGACAGCCTAGAGGGCGGCCAGCCAAAAGTGCCCCTACGGCAGGTCGCGCAGAGCTATGGCCGTGGCTAACGCCGCGGTGGCTGCCTCATAGCCCTTGTTCTCCTCGGAGTCTTCGAAGCCCGCACGATCAAGGGCCTGCGCCTCGGTGTCACAGGTGAGCAACCCAAAGCCCACGGGAACGCCGGTCTGCGTGGCCACGTCCATCAAGCCCGCTGAGGTTGCGTGACACACGTAATCAAAGTGTGGAGTTCCACCGCGGATGACCACACCCAGCGTGATTACCGCATCAAAACTTCCTGACCGAGCAGCCTTCATCGCCGCGACTGGCAGCTCAAAGGCACCGGGAACTCGCACCAAGGGTGCGCCAACAATGCCGGCCTCTTCGAGTCCTCGGTCTGCACCGCGGATGAGCCCGGTCATGACTTCGCTGTGCCATGAGGCGGCGATGACGCACACCCGCAGGTCAGAACATTGAGACAAATCAAGCTCTGGTGTTCCGGTGCCGCTCATGCTTTGTCTCCCTTCGCGACGCGTTCACCCGAGATCGTCGGGGCGTGGTCGTCGAGAGTGGGCAGGTCGTGACCCATGCGATCGCGCTTGGTGCGTAAGTAGTTGACATTGTGCTCAGTGGGATGCGTCGGCAACGGCACGCGCTCGGTAATGGTCAGGCCATAGCCTTCAAGGCCGGCGCGCTTTGCTGGGTTGTTGGTCAGCAAGCGCATCGAGCGCACACCTAGATCGGCTAAGACCTGGGCGCCAGTGCCGTAGTCACGCGAATCAGCGGGCAGTCCCAATTCCAGATTGGCATCCACGGTGTCGCTTCCGGAATCTTGCAATTGGTACGCCTGCAGCTTGTGCAAAAGCCCGATGCCGCGGCCTTCGTGGCCACGCACGTAGAGCACGACCCCGCGGCCTTCTTCTTGAATGCGATCAAGAGCGGCATCCAACTGCGGTCCGCAATCACAACGCTGGGAACCAAAGACATCTCCGGTCAGGCATTCAGAGTGAACCCGGACGAGAACATCGTCACCCTCGCCCATGTCCCCGACCACCATGGCAATGATTTCTTGACCATCAATCAGACTGCGGTAGCCCATTGTGCGGTAGGTGCCAAAGCGCGTGGGCAGAACCGTGTCAGCAACGCGCTCAACAAAGGTTTCATGACGACGGCGATAAGCGATCAGGTCAGCAATGGAAATCAGCGCCAAACCATGTTCTTTAGCAAAAGCGGCAAGCTGAGGCAGCCGAGCCATTGATCCGTCATCGTTGACAATCTCGGCAATGACTCCGGCCGAACTTAAGCCAGCAGCACGGGCCAGATCAACGGCAGCCTCGGTGTGGCCGGGGCGACGCAACACACCACCGCTGACCGCTCGCAACGGGAAAACGTGGCCAGGGCGGGTGATGTCATGCGACTCAGTAGCTGAGTCCGCCAACACTCGCGCGGTCAAGGCGCGGTCTGCGGCCGAGATTCCCGTAGAAATTCCATTGCGCGCATCGACGGAAATTGAATACGCGGTGCCCTTACGGTCTTCGTTGACGTAGGTCATCGGGGGCAACTTCAGTCGATCGAGGTCAGCACCTTCCATGGGTACGCACACCACGCCACTGGTGTGCTTGATGATGAAGGCCATCGCTTCTGAGGTACACCGCGAAGCAGCCATCACCAGGTCGCCTTCGTTCTCGCGATCCTCATCATCGACCACGACCACCATGCGTCCAGCTGCGATTTCAGCAATAGCCGTCTGGATCGTGTCGAGCTGCACAGCATCACCGGCGGCGGTACTCATGAGTTCCTTCCGTTGAGCATGCGTTCGACATACTTGGCTAAGACATCAACTTCAATGTTGACTGATTCTCCCCCAGCCAGCGAGCCCAAGGTGGTCAGGGTCAGCGTGGTGGGAATCAATGACACCTCAAACCAAGCAGGGGCTTCGGCGATTTCGCTCACCGATGACACCGTCAGCGACACCCCGTCAATGGTGATGGAGCCCTTATTGACAACGTAGCGAATCAAGTTCGGATCTAACTCAAAGCGTATGCGAGTCCAGTCGGGTTCGGGCGTCACCGCAAGAACCCGAGCAGTGCCATCAACATGGCCTTGCACAATGTGTCCGCCCAGTCGGGAATCCACGCGTGCGGCACGCTCCAAGTTGACCCGTGAACCTTCGTGCAGAGCGCCCAGGCCACTAGCGCTCAATGTCTGCGCCATCACATCTGCACTAAACGTTGCATCGTCGTGAGTGACCACAGTCAGACAAACACCATTGACGCTGATGCTGGCGCCATGTTCGGCATCAGAAACCACCAGCGGACCTTCTATCGTCACCCGCGCTGAATCGGTGGTGCGTTCAATGGCCCGCACCGTGCCCAATTCTTCGATGATCCCGGTGAACATCAGGGAGTAACTCCTGTCAAATCCTTGATCGGTCGACCCACAATGACGATGTCGTCCCCCAATGTTTCCACCTCATCAATACTGAGCTCGAGGGGCTGGCCCAAGACCGTATTGATAGACGCTAAACCCGCCCCCAGCACGGTGGGCGCCAGATATATGACGACTTCATCGACGACCTGGGCTGCTACCGCAGCGCTGATGAGGGTCGGCCCACCTTCGATGAGCACCGAACGCACATCTTGATCCCACAATTGCTGCAAGACGGATACTAGATCGTGGGTAGTGAACTGCTCAAATCCAGCGTCACCGCCCCGCACTTTCGCCTGCTGTGGAACAGGTGTGAGGCCGACAACAACTCGACGCGGCTGATCAAAAACCAAATCATCATCAACATCTCGCACGGTGAGCGTGGGGTCATCTGCTGCAATGGTTCCTGTGCCCACCACCACCGCGTCGACCAATGCGCGTCGTCGATGTCCATCGGCTCGAGACGTGGCGTTGGTGATCCATTGCATTGATCCATCCGGGGCAGACACTCGCCCGTCCAAGGAACTGGCGATCTTTACCGTGACGTGCGGACGTCCGTTCACTTGCGCGGTGAGCCAACCGCGATTGATACGCACCGCTTGATCGAGCAGGACCTCGCCTTCGACAGCAAGCCCTGCCTGACGCAAAACATCGGCACCACCACGGGATTGGACACCAGGATCTGGCGTAGCAAAAACAACGCGTGAGATACCCGCGTCAATCAAGGCCTGCGTACACGGACCGGTTCGGCCGGTATGTGAACAGGGTTCAAGCGTGACCACCGCCGTGGCACCTTTGGCTTTGTCACCAGCAGCCTTCAACGCGATGACTTCGGCGTGATCATGCCCGGCACGTTGATGCCAACCCTCGCCTACTCGCTGCCCATCTGGGGCGAGGATGACACAGCCCACCGCAGGATTGGGGGAAACCGTTCCCAGTCCACGGGCGGCAAGGTGGAGTGCGTACTCCATTGCCTCAATCTCGACTGGGGTTGCCATCCGTTAAG
>JBAXSF010000093.1:0-5335 GCA_037130835.1 Actinomycetes bacterium | reverse complement strand
GGCTGACCGACCTTGCAGTTGTCGCGGTAGATCGCCAAGGCCTTGATGCCCAGCTTCCAGGACTCGAAGTAGATCTCTTCGACTTCTTCGAGAGTGGCTGATTCAGGCATGTTGACGGTCTTGGAGATCGCGCCGGAGATGAACGGCTGAACAGCGGCCATCATGCGCACGTGGCCCATGGCCGAAATCGAACGCTCTCCCATGGCGCAGTCAAAGATCGAGTAGTGCTCAGTCTTCAGACCAGGAGCATCCACGACGTGACCGTTCTCGCCGATGTATTCGATGATGGCTTCAACGGTTTCTGCGGTGTAGCCCAAGCGGTTGAGCGCACGCGGGATCGTCTGGTTGACGATCTGCATCGAGCCACCACCCACGAGCTTTTTGAACTTGACCAACGAGAAGTCAGGCTCAATGCCGGTGGTGTCGCAGTCCATCATGAAGCCGATGGTTCCGGTCGGGGCCAGCACCGAAGCCTGGGCGTTACGCCAGCCGTTCTTTGCGCCGATCTCGTTACCTAACGCCCAGTTCTTGGCAGCCAACTGCAAAACGTCGGTGTCCAGAGTCGATGAGGGACGCACTGTGTCGGTGGCTGCAGCGTGCTTACGCATCACGCGCTGGTGGGCTGCGGCGTTACGTGCATAGCCTTCGTAAGGACCAACAACGCCGGCAAGTTCAGCGGAACGCTTGTAGGCGGTACCGGTCATCAACGACGTGATGGAAGCCGCGAATGCGCGACCAGCATCAGAGTCATAAGCCAATCCGGTCGCCATCAACAAGGCGCCGAGGTTGGCGTAACCAATGCCGAGCTGGCGGAACTTGCGAGTGGTGTCACCAATGGCTTCGGTCGGGAAGTCAGCAAAGCAGATGGAGATGTCCATCGCGGTGATGATGAATTCCACGGCCTTGGCGAAGGTGGCCGAGTCAAAGGTGTCGTCATCCTTGAGGAACTTCAGCAAGTTCAACGAGGCCAAGTTGCAGGACGAGTTGTCCAGGCTCATGTACTCCGAGCAGGGGTTGGATGCGGTGATCCGCCCTGATTCAGGGTTGGTGTGCCAGTCGTTGATGGTGCCGTCGTACTGGATACCTGGGTCAGCACACGCCCATGCGGCTTCGCACAGCTTCTTAAACAGTGAACGAGCATCAACGGTTTCAATGACTTCGCCGGTTGAGCGAGCCGTGAGGCCAAACTCGGTGCCCTCTTCCACCGCATGCATGAACTCGTCGTTGACGCGCACGGAGTTGTTGGCGTTTTGGTACTGGACGCTAACGATGTCGCGGCCGCCGAGGTCCATGTCAAAACCGGCATCGCGCAGGGCACGAATCTTGTTTTCTTCACGAGCCTTGGTCTCAATGAATTCTTCGATGTCGGGGTGATCGATGTCGAGGACGACCATCTTGGCTGCACGACGAGTGGCACCACCGGACTTAATGGTTCCAGCCGAGGCGTCAGCACCACGCATGAAGGACACCGGACCCGAGGCGGTGCCACCGGAGTGCAGGAGTTCCTTGCTCGAGCGAATGCGCGAGAGGTTCAATCCAGCGCCGGAGCCGCCCTTGAAGATCAAGCCTTCTTCGCGGTACCAGTTCAAGATCGAGTCCATGGTGTCGTCCACGGCCAAGATGAAGCAGGCACTGACCTGCTGCTTGGAGGTGGTGCCCACGTTGAACCAGACCGGGGAGTTGAACGAGAAGACCTGGTTGAGCAGCATCCACGTCATTTCGTGCTCAAAGATTTCGGCATCAGCTTCGGTGGAGAAGTAGCCGTGGTCGCGGCCAGCCTTGGTGTAGGTCAACACGACACGGTCGATGAGTTGGCGCAGGCCGGTCTCACGCTGTTCGGTGCCTACGGCGCCGCGGAAGTACTTGGTGGTCACGATGGTCGAAGCGTTGACTGACCAGAAGTCAGGGAACTCCACCCCGCGCTGCTCGAACACGGTTTCGCCGGTCTTCCAGTTTTGTTGAATGACATCGCGCAGTTCCCACTTGACCTGGTCGTACGGGTGTACGCCCTCAGTGGTGAACAAACGCGTCATGGTCAAACCAGATCGCACTACTACAGGGTTGTCTTTCTTGGTTTTGCCTGCAGTGCCGTTGCCGGAAGCAGAACTGTTGACCGTCTCTGTCATGTTGGGGTGTCCTCCCTGGACCTGTGTTACTTGTGTCCCACTTGCGTGGCTGATTCTGGTGTTGCTGCGTCGTGCTCGGCACGAAGCAAAGTGATTTCTGTTTCAAAGTCTTCGAGCGAATCAAACGAGCGATACACCGAAGCAAATCTCATGTACGCCACTTCATCGAGCTGGCGAAGTGGTTCAAGCGTGGCCATGCCCACATCGTGTGCATCAATTTCTGCTACACCCAATGCGCGTACTGCTTCATCAACTTTTTGTCCCAGCAAAGCCAGGTCGTCTTCAGTAACTGGACGGCCTTGGCACGCCTTGCGCACCCCAGAAACAACTTTGGTGCGCGAGAACGGCTCGGTAACGCCACTGCGCTTAACGACCATCAACATGGCGTTTTCCACGGTCGTGAAACGCTTGTTACACGCTGGGCATTGACGGCGACGTCGAATAGCAGCGCCATCGTCTGCCGTGCGTGAATCCACCACCCGGGAGTCTTCGTTACGGCAATATGGACAGTGCACGACAGAACTCCCGTCAGACGTGGTGTGGGGTAAATCAGCGGGGGAAGAAGAGGGAACAAAAACGGTATTTCGGGTCAATCTGTGGATAAAACGGGGGAAAACCTGTGTGTAACTGGATACAACCTGTGGGCTAAAACCACAATCTGTGGACTTACCGCACTGGTATAACCACTACATATGGTACTTTAGTCCTACCTTAAGGCCAACGCAAGCACCTTGGAACTATCCGTGTGTCGCGGGCCACAGCCGCTCTAGCCAGCCGGAACGAGCACTACTTGGCCGGGCGTGATCACGCTGCGGCCGGACAATCCATTGAGTTCACGAATGCGGGCCACGGCCTCGCGGACATCCACGCCTGGCATCGATTCCGAAGCCAACTGCCACAGGCTCTCGCCGGGCTGGACAACGACGCGCTCAAGAGCTGGTCCTTGACCGGGGGCGCCGGCCTGGACTGAGCCAGCCGCCCCGATCAAGGCACTCAGAGCTGCCACGAGAACCACGACCACCAAAGCGACACGTCCACGCCTGGTCAGCCGTGGGGCTGAACCTGGACCGGAGCTTGGGCGGGTGCTGCGCAGGGGTCGAAGCTGCGTAGTGCCTGAACTCCAGCCGGTAGCAGTCCCTCTCAGGGCTGGGCTGTAGGTGTAGGTGGCCATGGTTACTCCTGTGACTAGTACGGGTGTTCGAATCGAACGCCTGTACGATGTGTACACCACCGGACTGACACACCCCCTCACATTGCCCCCGACACGCCGCACTTTTTCGAACATATGTTTGGATCAGGCGTTCGAATCAGGCTATGGTTGCACTGCGGCCCGATCGACCCAGCCGCCTGACCCAACCGCCTGACCCATGGAGTCCTCATGACCAGCATTAGCCCCGGTTCCACCAACGAAGTGCGTGAACTTCCCGATGGACCCGCTGACGACGCTGGTTTGACCCCACGCCAACGCAAGGTGCTTGAGGTCATCAAGGACGCCATCGAGCGGCGCGGCTATCCCCCGAGCATGCGCGAGATCGGTGAGGCGGTCGGTCTTGCCTCTCCTTCAAGCGTTTCGCATCAGCTGCGCACGTTGGAAGCCAAAGGTTTCTTGCGTCGCGATGCCAACACGCCCCGCGCGATCGAAGTGCGCTTGCCTGAAGGTTCAGCAACCGCGAAGCCGGCCAAGAAGTCAGCGCGGGCCAAGACCAGTGATGCGCAGATCATCAAGCTCGGCGAGGACGAACAAACCACTGCCGCGATGGTTCCCGTTGTTGGACGGATCGCTGCTGGTGGTCCGATGTTGGCCGAACAAGTCATTGAAGACGTGTTTGCGCTTCCACGCCAACTCGTGGGTGAAGGCGAACTGTTCTTGCTCAAGGTCGTTGGTGACTCCATGATTGATGCGGCGATTTGTGATGGCGACTGGGTTGTGGTGCGTCAACAACCAGTGGCTGACAACGGCGACATCGTGGCCGCGCTGCTCGATGGTGAAGCCACCGTCAAGACCTTTAAGCGGGCTGATGGCCACGTATGGCTGATGCCCCACAACCCCGATTTCAGCCCAATCCTGGGCGACGAGGCGTCCATCATGGGCCGCGTCGTCAGCGTCCTGCGCAAGCTTTAATCGTCCAGTTCCTCAGCTTCTGGGCTCTGTCCAATGAGCGCCAACGCTTCGTCCTTGGTCAAAACGATTGCTTCACCCATTTGACTTAGCGAAATTCTCAGCTCAGCCAAGATCTTCGGATCCGTGATCACGTCATCGTCTTCATCAAAAGGTTGTGCATCCACGCTTCACACTCTAAACATGGCTGGGCGGCGGATCAAGATATTTCACATTTAGTTTTTTGGAGGCCGGAATCCAGCAGCAAGCGCTGATAGCTCGTCGGCCCAACACACCTCAGCAGTCGTTCTGGCATAGTTGGAGCTAGTCACAGTGTGATAAATCTTTTCGTCTTTATAGTTTACATTTCCCTTGATGGGATATTTGGGGTCCAGACAGTCCGGTGCGGTCCGCACATCACTTCCTGGGCCCCATTCAGTAGTTCCAGAGCCTGTTTCGGACGTGCTGGAGGAACCATTGAAGTAAACCACGATGCCACCCATCGCAAAGCCAAGAGCGAGTAGCAGAGCCAGAGCCCATCCGATCTGCCTCTCCCTCTTTTTCTCTTCTTGAGGCGAACGCACATAGACAGGAATTGGGGTACTGAGAGGTTGAGTCGACAAAGTTCTTGATGGCTCGGCCAACGATAATTCCGACTTCGTAACCACGAGTTGCCCTCCCCTCGAACCTTGGGCGGCCAGCAGCGATGCGAGGCGAATGGCGCACTTATTCGCCTCATTTGAGACTTCCTCATTGGAAAAGTGAATTACTTCCCAGTTATCAAGCACCAGGTCACCATCCCGAGAGTTTCTCTTTCCCTGGGCCTGAGAACCCGTAGCGATCTCACCTTTCACTTTTTCATATCCATCAATCTCAATAGCAAACTTCCTACCCTCTACAAAGAGAGCAAAGTCGAGAACGTAGTTGTTAACTCCGACACTGACTTGATGTTGCGGCTCCACCTGATCGGGAGTCAAAGTTCGAATTTGACTGAGGACACCCCTGACAAATTCCCTTTCGAACTCCAATTGAACGCGGCTCGCCAACGCGTCCCACGCGGAAGAAACTGGGGACATGCGAGCTGTCGGAGACGCAGGCCTACACACAAGGC
>JBAXSF010000092.1:0-5397 GCA_037130835.1 Actinomycetes bacterium | reverse complement strand
ATCGTGATGCCATGGATGGCCTCACACAAGGCAGATGCATAACCCCTTAGGTGTCGCTAGGTCCGCCTAGCGCCACGTATGGCTTCGGTCATACGTTTCCCCCTCACAGCGGCCGGTCTCCTCGTTGAGACCGGCCGTTGAGTGGTTTGTGGCCCCTTGCTACCCTTGGGGCTGACCCGCTAGCCCTGCTTGCAAGGCCAGCGACAAGTGGAGACCTCTCCCACCCGCACCAACCTCACCGTTGTCGGGTCCGGTCGCACTCCTCGGAGTGCCGTGCAACGCACGTACCTGTGCGTTTGTGCTTTTCGCCTTGGCGAACGGTGCGCGCACGCCGGTTGAGGCCTTCGCAGGTTCATACGCGAGGGCCTTCTTCGTTTATGCAGGTCACCTGGATCGACGAAGGAGCCAAGTATCAGCGTTGAACCTCGCGTAAATGAACGGATCCGTGTTCCTGAAGTGCGGTTGGTTGGACCAGCCGGTGAACAAGTCGGAATCGTGCGCATTGAAGATGCCTTGCGGCTAGCTCAAGAATCTGATCTTGACTTAGTTGAAGTCGCCGCCAGTGAACACCCTCCGGTGTGCAAGCTCATGGACTACGGAAAGTTCAAGTACGAAACAGCGTTGAAGGCGCGTGAATCGCGTCGCAATCAGGTGAACACCGTCATCAAGGAAATGAAGCTTCGCCCAAAGATTGACCCGCATGACTACGAGACCAAAAAGGGTCACGTCATTCGGTTCTTGAAGATGGGTGACAAGGTCAAGATCACGATCATGTTCCGCGGTCGTGAGCAAAGCCGACCTGAGTTGGGCTACAACCTGTTGAAGAAACTGGCAGAAGATGTTTCGGACATTGGTTTTGTGGAGTACTCGCCCAAGCAGGACGGTCGCAACATGATCATGGTCCTTGGACCGCTGAAGAAGAAGGCCGATGCAAAGGCTGAGCGTGAGGCAGAAAAGGCCCCTCGTGATCCAGCGCAAGCCCCCGATAGTTCTACTGAGGAGTTGGCACAACATGCCGAAGAACAAGACGCATAGCGGAGCAAAGAAGCGTTTCCGCGTAACTGGCTCAGGCAAGCTCATGCGTGAGCGCGCCAACAAGCGCCACCTGCTCGAAAGCAAGTCATCTAGGCGCACCCGTCGTCTTTCCGTTGACGTCCAACTCAGCCCGGCTGATGCAAAGAAGGCTAAGAAGCTACTCGGCCTTTGAGCCATCCCCATTCGGTTTATCGGCGGCAGGTGTTGTCGATTAAGTAACAAGGAGCTATTCGCATGGCACGCGTAAAGAGGGCGGTTAACGCCCATAAGAAGCGCCGTGAAGTACTCGAGCGCGCAAGTGGTTACCGCGGACAACGTTCACGCCTGTATCGCAAGGCCAAGGAACAAGTCACGCACTCAATGGTCTACAGCTACCGTGACCGCAAGGCGCGCAAGGGTGATTTCCGTCGACTGTGGATTCAGCGTATTAACGCTGCATCGCGCGCTCAAGGCTTGACCTACAACCGCTTCATCCAAGGTTTGGGTTTGGCCGGGATCGAAGTCGACCGCCGCATGTTGGCCGAGCTTGCCGTTAACGATGCCGAGGCATTCAACGCCTTGGTTGAACTGGCGAAAGCTGCTCTTCCGGCTGACCGTAACGCTCCGGTTTAATTCTTGTCAGAGTTCACATCGCCTAGGGCCGCGCGAATTAGCGCGGCCCGTCGGCTTACTAAGCGCAGTTTTCGGGCGCAGGACCGCGCCTTCTTGGCTGAAGGCCCCCAGGCGGTCAGTGAAGCCGTGGGCTCACCCGGAGTCCTGCGCGAGGTCTTCTACACCCAGGCGGCGGCCGCTAAACATGCCGATTTGCTCACGGCCGCGCGTACGGCTGGGGCTGAAGTACACAGCGCCACCGATGCGATCGTTGAATCATTGGCCCAGACCATCACCCCCCAAGGCATCATCGCGGTGTGCAACTTCATTGATGTACCGCTGACTCAGTCGGTCGACGCGAAATCCCGTCTGATTTCTATCCTGGCTAACGTTCGCGACCCAGGCAATGCTGGAACAGTCATCCGCAGCACCGATGCCGCTGGCGCAGATGCCGTGGTTTTGGCCGGAGAATCAGTCGACGTCTATAACGCAAAGACAGTCCGTTCGAGTGTGGGAAGCATTTTTCATCTCCCGTTAACTGTTGCCGTATCAGTTCCTGATGCCATTGCCCATGCCAAGGCTTCGGGCCTGACCGTCATCGCCGCTGATGGTGGTGGAGCACTCAGCCTTGACGATGTCATTGATGATGGACGGCTTGCCCAACCCACGGCGTGGGTCTTTGGCAATGAGGCCTGGGGATTGCCTGACGATGTGATGGAGTTGTGTGATCTGGTGGTGGCCGTCCCCATCTACGGACAGGCCGAAAGTCTGAACCTTGGGACCGCAGCGGCAGTTTGTCTCTACGCCTCGGCGCGCGAACAGCGTCGTTAGCCCGAGTCTTTACTACTATGTGGTCAACGTTGGCTGAGTCGATCACCGGAGCTTGAATGTCTGCCCCCAATAAGAGCTTTGACCCCGTACCGGTCGCCGCTCTGCAACCTGATGCCATCGCATCAGCGGTTGCCCAGGCGCTAGCAGATATCGCGGCCGCCGGATCCCTCGATGACCTCAAAGCCGTCCGCATCATGCATACAGGGGAGAAGTCATCCTTGGCCCTAGCCAACCGAGAAATTGGCGCATTGCCGCCGCAGGCCAAAGCAGAAGCAGGCCAGCTGGTCGGCCGAGCTCGCGCCGACGTCAAGAAGGCTCTTGAAGCACGACAGGCCGCATTAGAAGACGAGCGCGACGCGAAGGCCCTGTCCGAAGAGCGGGTTGACGTGTCGCTCCCGTGGGAACGCGACCCGTTAGGTTCCCGCCATCCACTGTCGACAATCTCGGACCACATTGTCGACGTCTTCGTGGCCATGGGGTACGAAGTGGCCGAGGGTCCTGAAATCGAAACCGAGTGGCATAACTTTGATGCGCTCAACCTCGCACCAGACCACCCTGCTCGCACGATGCAAGACACTTTCTTTGTCGAAGCACCCGATGCTGGGCTCGTCCTGCGAACGCACACCTCGCCGGTGCAGATTCGTTCGATGTTGGATCGCGAAGTTCCCATTTACGTTGTGTGTCCCGGCCGAGTGTTTCGAACCGATGAGCTCGATGCGACCCACACCCCGGTCTTCCACCAGATCGAGGGACTTGCCATAGACGTTGGCATCACCATGGCGGACCTGAAAGGAACCCTGGATCACTTTGCCGTTGCCATGTTTGGTCCCGATGCCAAAACCAGACTTCGGCCGTCCTATTTCCCCTTCACCGAACCCTCGGCCGAGTTGGACCTGTGGTTCCCACAGGCCAAGGGTGGACCGCGTTGGATTGAGTGGGGTGGCTGCGGAATGGTCAACCCGCGCGTGCTGGCCGCCTGTGGCATTGATCCGGACCGTTACTCAGGATTTGCCTTCGGCATGGGCCTGGAGCGCACGTTGATGTTCCGTCATGGCATCACTGACATGCGCGACATGGTTGAAGGCGATGTGCGTTTCACGGCTGCATTTGGAAGTGAACTCTGATGAGGGTTCCGGTTTCTTGGCTTCGCGAATTGGTAGCGATCCCCGCCACCGATGACGTGGATGCCATTGGCGTGCGCTTGGTCAGTGCGGGGTTAGAAATCGAAGACATTGAAGTGGTCGGCGATATCCAAGGGCCACTAGTGGTTGGACGCGTTGTCTCTTTTGATGATGAAGAACAGTCCAATGGCAAATCGATTCGCTGGTGTCAGGTGGATGTGGGCGAAGCCAATGGCGGTGTGCGCGGGATTGTGTGTGGTGCATCAAACTTTGTTGCTGGTGACCTCGTGATTGCGGCCCTGCCGGGGGCGGTTTTGCCCGGCGGTTTCGAGATTGCTGCTCGCAAGACCTACGGCCATGTCTCGGATGGCATGGTGTGTTCTGGCAAGGAACTGGGACTTGGTGATGACCACTCCGGCATCATGATTGTGCAACCAACTGCAGCAGTCGGCTCAAACGCACAAGACATCATCGGTCAAGCCGATCAGGTCTTTGACTTAGCTGTTACGCCTGACCGCGGCTATTGCTTTTCCATGCGCGGCGTGGCCCGCGAACTTTCTATCGCGTACACCAGCACGTTCACTGACCCCGCGCATGCTTCCCTACCAACGGTTACGGCAGGGGATCGCGCGCGCATCGACGATGGTGCTGATCGGATCGTCATCAGTGAGTTGACGGGTTTCAACCCCGCAGCCGTCTCGCCGGACTGGCTCCAGCTGCGTTTGCGACTGCTGGGCATGCGGCCCATTTCCCTTGCTGTTGACGTCACCAACTACGTCATGTTGCTCACCGGGCAGCCGCTACATGCTTTCGATAGCGCCAAGGTGAGTGGCGCCTTGCGAGTGCGCCGAGCACACCAGGGCGAAACTTTGACCACCCTGGACGACGTTGAGCGCAATCTTGATACAGACGACGTGGTGATCGCCGACGACTCTGGTGCTGTGGCATTAGCCGGCACCATGGGTGGGGCCAGTACTGAAGTTGATGGAACGACGACCGGAATCTTGTTGGAAGCGGCTCACTTTGATTCAGTGGCCATCGCGCGACAAAGTCGTCGTCACAAGCTCAGCAGCGAAGCCTCGAAGCGGTTTGAACGTGGCACGGATCCGCAATTGCCAGCAGCCGCTGCTGCCGTAGCGATTGCGCTGCTCGTCGAACATGGTGGGGCAACGCTGGTTTCAGTCAGCGAGGTCGATCAGCGCGCTGCGACACCGGCTATTGCTTTTGATCTGCAACGTCCCACACGCACCGCAGGCATCGACATCGCTGATTCCTTCGTTATTGATGCGTTAACGAGTGTGGGTTGTGTCGTCGATGGCTCGCAAGCAGTGGTTGCCGTGACGCCACCATCGTGGCGACCAGACGTGACCGATCCGGCTGACTTGGATGAAGAAGTCATTCGTCTGTATGGCTATGACAACGTTCCGAGTCGGTTGCCGCGGTTGCCGTCCGGCCGAGGATTGACGCCGGCCCAGCGAATCCGCCGCACAATTGCCCAGACCTTGGCCAACAGTGGTCACATCGAAGTCTTGGCTTATCCCTTCGTGGGAACGAGCGAGCTCGATGACCTTCTGGTGGCCGCAGACGACGAGCGACGACAGCTCGTGCAACTCGCGAATCCCATCTCGGATGAGCAGCCTTACATGCGCACGACCATGTTGCCCGGGCTGCTACAGATCCTCAAGCGCAATCTGGGCCGCGGCAGCGACGACAACATCTTGTTCGAAATTGGTGCCACTTATCGCTGGCCAGTCGGACATCATCTGGCTCGAGGCGCCGATGTGGTGCGGCCGGCGGTGACGAGTCGCCCTAGTTCTGC
>JBAXSF010000091.1:0-5398 GCA_037130835.1 Actinomycetes bacterium | reverse complement strand
AGTGGTCGGGTGAAGTCCGACGCTGAGGACTACCGCTACTTCCCTGAACCTGACTTGGTCCCGGTTGCCCCCTCTGCGGAGTGGATTGAGCAACTGCGTTCCCAGCTTCCTGAGCCTCCTGCTGACCGAAGTAAGCGATTGCGCCAGGAGTGGGGGATCAGCGAAAAGGAAATGCAGTCCGTCATCAACGCGGGAGCTCTTGACCTTGTTCTAGCCACGATCGCCGAAGGCGCGGATCCGGCTGCTTCTCGCAAGTGGTGGCTCGGAGAGCTGGCGCGTCGCGCCAATGACGAAGGCGTGGAGTTGGAATCGCTGGCGATCACCGCACAGCAGGTCGCTGATCTAGAAGGGCTTGTTCAATCAGGTCGACTCAACGACAAGTTGGCTCGCCAGGTTATTGATGGTGTGCTGGCCGGCGAAGGCGAGCCGGCGGCGGTAGCTGACTCCCGTGGGTTGCAGATTGTTTCGGATGACAGCGCTTTGCTTGAAGCCATCAAGGCCGCCATCGAGGCTGATCCCGATGCCGCACAAAAGATTCGCGATGGCAAAGTCGCCGCTGCTGGTGCTTTAGTTGGATCGGTGATGAAGGCCACGAAGGGTCAAGCCGATGCGGCCCGCGTGCGCGAGCTGGTTCTGCAAGAACTAGGTCAGTAACGCTCGCCCACCGGGGCGGGTAAGGCGTGGAGTTCAGCTAAGTCGGTGGCATCCAATTCCACATCCAAGGCACCGATGTTTTCCATCAGGTGACTCAGGCGACGCGTTCCTGGAATGGCCAATACATGGGGACCAGTGGTCAGAATCCACGCTAACGCAATCTGACCAGCAGTAGCACCCTTGCGTTGGGCGATACCTTGCACCGCATCCACGATCATTTGGTTTTGTTCGGCTGCTTGGGTGGTAAATCGCGGATTGGTCGAACGAAAGTCACCATCTTCAAAGGTGGTGTTCTGGTAAGAGCCGGTCAGGAAACCCCGTCCGAGGGGGGAGTAAGCCATGAAGACGCTGTCATGGGTTTCACACCACGGGACGACCGTGTCCAAGTGGTCCTGAGTCCATAGCGAAAGTTCACTCTGGACGATGTCAACGTGCTGCTGTGCGTTGCATTCGTTGAGTTGCTCGACGCTAACTTCGGACAGGCCAATGCTGCGGACTTTGCCGGCTTGTTGAAGATCGGCAAATGCTCCCCACGTTTCCAAGAGCGGAACATCAGGGTCGAGGCGGTGCAGGAGGTAGGCATCAATGACATCAAGACCAAGGCGGCTTAACGCATCGTCACAGGACTTACGTACGTGTTCTGGAGTGCCCTTGCGTACAACCTTGCCGGGTTCGATTTCGACCGCACCGCACTTAGAGGTGATCACTACTTCATCGCGACGTCCAACAATGGCGCGACCGATGAGTTCCTCATTGGTGTAGGGGCCATACACATCGGCGGTATCAAAAAGATTGATTCCGTTGTCGATCGCGGCATTAATCACCTCTATGGAGGCGTGATCGTCACGACCACTGGGCGTATAGAGCCAGGACATGCCCATGCACCCCAGTCCGAGCGGGGAAACCTCACGGCCGGCTAGTGATCGGATCTTCATGCCACACACCCTAGAGGCATGACCGCGGTGATGGTGACCCTCGTTATTGTGCGGATATGACTTTGGTGTGTATCCCGTGGAGCGAGCCGGAGGTGGTGGCCTCAGTTGTTCCTGCTGGCGTGGATTGGGTGACCTATGACGGAACCGGAGAGGTTCCGCGCAGTGATGAAGTGGATTTCTTTGTCCCGCCCTACATGGGTGCAGATCACACTCTCCAGGTGATGGAACACATGTCGTCTTTGAAGGCGGTGCAAACCCTGACCGCTGGTGTGGACAACGTGTGGGCGCACTTGCCGTCGGGTGTGACGTTGTGCAATGCCAAGGGCGTGCACGATGCGAGCACGGCCGAGCTCGCCGTGGGATTGACGATCGCTTCGTTGCGCAAGTTCCCCGATTTTGTTCGAGCACAAGAGACCGGCGATTGGTTATACGGGCGTTACGACGCTTTGGCCGATAAGACAGTGCTCATCGTGGGTTTTGGCAGCGTCGGCGAAGCGCTGGAGCAGCGCCTCATTCCGTTTGAAGTCACCATCGTGAAAGTTGCACGAACCGCGCGAGCGGGAGTGTCGGGGTTTGAGTCCCTAGCGCAGTTGCTTCCTCAAGCTGATGTCGTGATCTTGACCGCTCCGTTGACTGAGCAAACGCGGGGCTTGGTCAATAGCGCCTTCATCGAATCCATGAAACCTGGCGCCCTATTGGTCAACGTGGCTCGTGGTCCGGTCGTCAATACCGAGGACTTACTAGCGGCGGTGAAAACTGGTCGGATCAAGGCCGCGCTGGATGTGACCGATCCGGAACCGTTGCCGGCTGACCATGAGTTGTGGCGCACACCCGGTGTATTGATCAGCCCACACGTGGGCGGAAATACCACTGCTTTTCTGCCGCGGGCGTATCGTTTAGTGCACGCACAGTTGTTGCGTTACGTGGCTAACGAACCCCTGCACAACGTCATGACCGCTCCGTGAGAGGAACCTTGTGAACAAGTTTGACCCCACCCCTAATCGTGATGACATCACGCGCGGACCGGATGCCTACAAGCGCGAGACCGTTAAGGTCACGCCTGCCCGTATCGGTCTCATCGTTCTTGCCGTGATCACCGTCCTGTTCATCGTGCAAAACAATGAACAGGTGACTTTCAAGGTTCTGTTTTGGTCTATTGAGGGTGTAGCGCTTTGGCTATTGCTGGTGATTTCCCTGGCCCTGGGCTTTGGTTTGGGCTATTTGACCAACGTGATGCGGGGGCGTCGCAAGACCGCTGCCAAGTAGGATCTGGGCATGACTGATTCTCCAGATATCAAGCCCCGTAGTCGCGAAGTAACCGATGGCCTTGAGCGCGCTGCTGCGCGTGGCATGTTGCGCGCGGTGGGAATGGGCGATGCGGACTTCCTCAAGCCTCAAGTGGGGATCGCCAGCAGTTGGAACGAGATCACGCCGTGCAACCTCAGTCTCGACCGGCTGGCTAAGGCTGCCAAGCAAGGTGTTTTTGACGGTGGGGGATTCCCCATGGAGTTCGGCACCATCTCGGTCTCCGATGGCATCTCCATGGGTCACCAGGGAATGCACTTCTCCTTGGTCTCACGTGAAGTGATCGCCGACTCGGTCGAGACAGTCATGGAAGCCGAGCGCATTGATGGCATGGTCGTCCTTGCTGGTTGTGACAAGTCATTGCCCGGAATGTTGATGGCTGCTGCTCGTATCGACGTGGCGTCGGTGCTGCTCTATGCCGGTTCGACAATGCCCGGTCGTTACAACGACCGCGACGTCACGATCATTGATGCCTTTGAAGCAGTTGGTGCTTGTGCGCGCGGCTTGATTACACGCGACGAAGTCGATGCCATTGAACGCGCAATTTGCCCCGGTGAAGGAGCCTGCGGTGGCATGTACACCGCCAACACCATGGCATCTATCGGAGAAGCTCTGGGAATGTCCTTGCCTGGCAGCGCAGCACCGCCAGCGGTGGACAGCCGCCGCGATGGATTTGCTGTGGCCTCAGGTGAAGCGGTGGTTGAGATGTTGCGCCAGGGCATCACCTCGCGCGACATCATGACCAAGCCGGCTTTTGAGAATGCGATTGCGGTTCTGATGGCCCTTGGTGGTTCCACCAATGCGGTCTTGCACCTGTTGGCGATTGCCAATGAAGCGCGCGTTGAACTGAGTTTGGCCGACTTCAACCGCATCGGTGACAAGGTTCCGCACTTGGCCGACGTGAAGCCGTTTGGACGCTTCGTCATGACCGACATTGACCGTGTCGGTGGTGTTCCCGTGGTCATGAAGGCACTGCTGGACGCGGGCCTGATGCACGGTGATGTTCTAACGGTTACTGGTAAGACGATGGCCGAAAACTTGGCACACATTGCACCGCCTGACCTCGATGGTGAAATTTTGCGCGCGATGGACAAGCCGATTCACCGCACGGGTGGTCTGTCCATCTTGCACGGATCGTTAGCTCCTGAAGGAGCCGTCGTAAAGACCGCCGGTTTTGATGCTGAGGTCTTTGAAGGCACCGCACGCGTCTTTGACGGCGAACGTGCCGCGATGGATGCGCTGGAGGCGGGCACGATCACTGCCGGTGATGTGGTGGTCATTCGCTACGAAGGACCCAAGGGTGGACCGGGTATGCGCGAGATGCTGGCCATCACCGCTGCCATAAAGGGCGCGGGCTTGGGCAAAGATGTCTTGCTGCTCACCGATGGACGCTTTAGTGGCGGAACCACGGGCCTGTGTATCGGACACGTGGCGCCTGAAGCAGCCGACGGTGGTCCTATTGCCTTTGTCGTAGACGGCGACAAGATCGTGGTCAATGTGGCCGATCGCACCATTGATGTGGTCATCGATGAGGCTGAGCTCCAGGCTCGCAAGGCCGCTTGGACCGCTCCTGCTCCCAAGCATGAGCGGGGAGTCCTGGCCAAGTACGCCAAATTGGTGGGCTCGGCCGCCTACGGAGCCGTCTGCCACTAGGCAGGCGGGTTCGTTGTGCCTAGGTCTTGACGAATACACTGTTTATGCGTCAGGCTGGTGGGGTGTTGAAGACCAGTGTTGTAGTTAGCGGGCGTGTCGTTTGACCGAGCCGTCAACCGACACGCGCCCCTCGCCGACCTGATGGTCCGAGGGGTTTTGTTTTATCCCTCACTCTTCCCCCGAAAAGGACCGTTAATGACCGAGCAGTTGACCGGAGCTCAGAGCCTGATCCGCTCATTGGAGTTCGCTGGTGTCGACACCATCTTTGGTATTCCTGGCGGCGCTGTCTTGCCTGCCTATGACCCCTTGATGGACTCGGCCCAAGTTCGCCACATTCTGGTCCGTCACGAACAAGCCGCCGGTCACGCTGCCGAAGGCTATGCCACTGCCACCGGCAAGGTCGGCGTGTGTATGGCCACCTCTGGTCCGGGTGCAACCAACTTGGTGACCCCGTTAGCTGATGCGTACATGGACTCGGTCCCGTTGGTGGCAATTACCGGCCAGGTCCCCAGTTACTTCATCGGCACGGATGCATTTCAAGAAGCTGACATTCGCGGTATCACGATGCCGATCACCAAGCACAGTTTCTTAGTCACCGATGCGGCCGATATTCCGCGCGCAGTGGCCGAGGCATTCCACATTGCTGGCACTGGACGTCCAGGTCCCGTGTTGGTTGACGTAGCTAAAGATGCTTTGCAAGCACAGACAACATTTAATTGGCCTGAGGTGCTCGACCTGGCTGGCTACCACCCGGTGACCAAGCCGCACTCCAAGCAAGTACGCGAAGCCGCAGCGATGATCGTGGCTGCTCGCCAGCCCGTGTTGTACGTCGGCGGCGGTGTGATTAAAGC
>JBAXSF010000090.1:0-5407 GCA_037130835.1 Actinomycetes bacterium | reverse complement strand
CTCTTCTTGGACGGCCTCTTCTTCCACGACCTCAGCGACGGGAGCAACGAAGGGTTCCGGTGTTGGTGCTGGTGCTGGCTCAACCGGCGGTGGGGTGAGGGGTCGAAATTCCTCAGTCGGTGTAGGCGCAGGTGCCGGTGCTTCAACAACAGGTGCCGGTGCTTCAACAACAGGTGCAGCCGCTACGACGGGTGGTGTGAGTTGTTCGGTGGGCAACGGTGGCGGAAGTTGTTCGGTAGCAACCGGTGGTGGAAGTTGCTCGACCGGCACTGGTGGTGGCAGCGTTTGAGCTGGTGGAGCTGGCGGTGCAGGGGTCGGCGGAACCTGCGTCGGCGCGGGGGGCGCGAGGGGAATCCCAGTCATCATCGCTCGCACTGCGTTAAGTGCAGCCTCTGATGGCATGGCTGACGGTAAGGGGCTACCGCTGGTCTGCGTCATTACGAACTCCCAAGGTCTTACCCATCAGATGAAGGTCTGATTGTGTCCCCTCAGGCATGAATTGCGCTAGAGCAAACGGTCAAGTTCAGCCAAGTTTGGTCATAATGTAATCAATGCAGCCGGTCAAGGCGCGAACGTCGGCTGGCTCAATGGAGGGGAACATCGCCACGCGTAGTTGGTTCCGGCCCAGCTTGCGATACGGCTCGGTGTCCACGACGCCGTTTGCCCGCAGGATCTTGGCGATCTCGGCGGCGTCCACGCTGTCGTCAAAGTCGATGGTGCCGATGACCTGGGAGCGCAACGAGGGGTCGGTCACGTACGGCGAAGTCAACGGGTTGGCTTCGGCCCATGAGTACAGGTGAGTCGATGATTCCGCAGTGCGCGCGTTGCACCAGGACAGTCCGCCATTGGCGTTGAACCAATCCACCTGTTCGGCCATCATGAAGATGGTCGCCAAGGCGGGGGTGTTGTAGGTCTGGTCCGCGCGCGAGTTTTCAATCGCGGTTGACAGATCAAGGAACGCGGGAATGTGGCGGCCGGTGGCTGAAATTTCAGCGGCACGCGCGATGGCCTTGGGGCTCATCAAGGCGAACCACACACCACCATCAGATCCGAAGCACTTCTGTGGGGCGAAGTAGTACACATCAAATTCGGCAGGGTCAACCAAAAGTCCACCGGCACCACTGGTGGCATCAAATGCCATCAAGGCATCGGCGTCGGCGCCAACAACGCGCGTGGGCTTGATGGCAACACCGGTTGAGGTTTCGTTGTGCGGGGTGCCGTAGAAGTCGATGCCGGCTTCGGCCTGGAACGACGGAGCGCTTCCTGGGTCAGAGTTGATCACGGTTGGTTCACCGAGCCACGGGGCGTCCTTGGTGGCCTTGGCGAACTTCGATCCGAATTCGCCAAAGGTCAGGAACTGCGCACGGTCGCGGATTAATCCGTAGGTGGCAACGTCCCAAAATGCCGTCGATCCACCGTTGCTGAGGACTACTTCGTAGTCGTCGGGGAGGGAGAACATGTCGCGCAGTCCGGCGCGCACTCGACCCACCTGACTCTTCACTGTCTTTTGACGGTGTGACGTACCCAGAAAACTTCCGGCAACCTCGGCAAGTGCGCTGACTTGTTCAGGACGCACCTTGGAAGGACCCGCACCAAAGCGACCATCGACGGGCAGTAGTTCGGCAGGAATGATGATCTCGGGGGTAGTCATAGTCAGCAGTGATCCTTCGTGTTGGTGGGCTTAGATCGTGTACTTGGGGGCGATGAGTGCAGGGTCCCAGCCGTCAACGGTTTCTGGGAGGCGTGGACCTGGTCCGACATAGCGAGCAGAGGGGCGAACGAGGCGACCGGTCTTCTTTTGTTCCAAAATGTGCGCGCTCCAACCAGCAAGACGCGCACAGGTAAACATCGCGGTGAACATGTGCGAGGGGACTTGAGCAAAGTCCAACACAATGGCGGCCCAGAACTCAACGTTGGTTTCTAGGACGCGATCTGGTCGTCGTTCCCGCAACTCGGTGAGAGCGGCTTGCTCAAGCGCAACCGCGACTTCGTAGCGGGGGGCGTTCAATTCCTGGGCGGTACGACGAAGGACACGGGCACGGGGGTCTTCGGCGCGGTACACGCGGTGGCCAAATCCCATCAGGCGCTCACCGTTGTCCAAAAGTTGCTTCACGTAGGCACGCGCATCGCCTTGGGCCTCGACACCCTCGATCATGTGCAGCACTCGTGATGGTGCTCCACCGTGGAGTGGCCCGCTCATCGCGCCAATCGCTCCCGAGATGGCTGCGGCAACGTCAGCACCGGTCGATGCGATGACGCGGCTAGTAAAGGTGGAGGCGTTCATGCCGTGCTCGGCGGCAGAAACGAAGTAAGAGTCGACGGCCTGAACGTGGGCGGGATCAGGCTCGTCGCGCCAGCGCTTCATGAAGCGTTCAACGATGGTGTGGCCCTGATCAATGTCGCTTTGCGGAACCATGGGCTTGGCAATACCGCGGGCTGACTGTGCGACATAAGACATCGCCATCACCGAAACACGAGCCAAGTTGTCGCGAGCTTCCGCATCATCGATGTCAAGGAGTTGCTTTAAGCCCCACGACGGAGCCAACATGGCGATAGCGCTTTGGACGTCAACGCGGACGTCACCGGAGTGCACCGGCAGGGGAAAGGGTTCGGCGGGCGGCAGCCCTGGCCCGAACTCGCCATCAACAAGCAATCCCCACACGTTGCCAAAGCTGACCTTGCCGACGAGGTCTTCAATATCCACCCCGCGGTAGCGCAGCGAACTGCCTTCTTTGTCTGGTTCGGCGATTTGTGTTTCAAACGCGATGACGCCTTCTAGCCCGGGCACGAAGTCAGACATGACGGCTCCAAACAAAGGTGGATGAAGCCCCTATTCTCGCCGGTGTGGCCTGGCTCACGTGGGGCGGGTCTGGCCCATCAGGGCTGGAGTTCCCCAGACCAGGCAGATGCGTGATACAACGATGAAGTGACCAAGGCTGACCTTTCCAAACTGCGCCGTGCCTACGCCGACGTGCCGTTGCTGGAATCGCAGATGGCCAGCAATCCGCTCGAGCAATTCGCGCGATGGTTTGACGATGTCTTGGCTGTTCCGGATGCGATCTTGGAACCCAACGCGATGGTGTTGTCCACGGTGAATAGCGAGGGCCAACCCAGCGCTAGAACGGTATTGCTCAAGGGCTTTGATGATCGAGGTTTCGTCCTGCACACGAACTACACCTCGCGCAAAGGTCAAGAAGCGTTAGCAACAGGTAAGGCCAGTCTGGTTTTCCCATGGCATCACATTGAGCGCCAGGTCACGGTCGTTGGGGCAGTGGAGAAAGTCAGCGACGCTGAAAGTGTGGAGTACTTCGCCCAGCGACCGAGAGGCTCGCAAATTGCTGCATGGGCTTCGCATCAATCGCAAGTGGTTGAACGAAGCGAACTTGAACGCCGATGGGCCGAGCTCGAAGAGCGTTTTGCAGGTATTGACGTGCCGCGCCCGGAGTTTTGGGGTGGACTGCGGGTAGTGCCCAAGGCTGTTGAGTTTTGGCATGGCCGCAATGACCGTCTGCATGACCGTCTGCGTTACCGCTTGTCCGACAAATCGTGGGTGCTGGAACGATTGAGCCCGTGAGCACCTCGCGGTTAGGTCGATGGCGTTCCACAATCCTTGCTGATATCACGCCGCTGAAGGTGTCGCTGGACTTTCGGCGGATCTTCTTTGCTCAGCTAGTGTCGCAAATCGGCACACAAATGACCGCGGTTGTTTTACTGCTTCAAATTTTTGATATCAGTCGCTCAAACCTGGCAACAGGCATTGTGGGTGCGGTGGCTTTTCTCCCGATGGTCATCGGTGGTCTGTATGGCGGCTCGATTGCGGACGCGCGCGATCGGCGAGCGGTGGCTTACTGGACAACCACTGGGCTAGCTGGTTTTTCCCTGGTGTTCGCGGGGATGGCGTACTCCGACTTGCGTTTGTTGTGGCCGTATTACGTACTTATTGCTGGTCAGACCTGGCTGGCTGCTATTGCTCAACCCACCCGCATGGCGATCATCCCGCGGTTGGTCGGAGCTGAGCTTCTGCCAGCGGCCAATGCGCTGTCGCAAATCTCTTGGAACATTGGGTTCACGATAGGTCCGGTGATCGGTGCCACGATCGCCAAGAGTTATGGGTTCGGCTGGGCTTACCTCATTGACGCGTTGTCATTCGCGGGTGCGGTATATGCCTATTGGCGACTGCCACCAGTAGTGCCCGATTCCGACGATGACCACAAAGCAGGTCTGGCGTCAGTGCTTGAAGGCTTGCGTTATCTCAAGGGCCGAAAGAATTTATCCATGACGTTTTATGTTGACATCGTGGCCATGGTGTTTGGTATGCAACGCGTTTTGTTCGCGTCAATTCCGTTGGCATTCTATGGACTCGCAGTGGTTGGATTCGGGCCCATCAACGTTTCTTTGAGTGGGCTGCTCTTTGCTGCCCCTGCAGTGGGTGCGATTGTCGGGGCTGTCGCCTCCGGCTGGTTCACCCGCGTGCGACGACAAGGACTTGCTGTCGTTGCATCAATTATCGTGTGGGGCGGTTCAGTCGCGCTTTTTGGATTGACTCATCAGTGGTGGGTGGGCTTGATTTTCTTAGCCATCGCAGGAGCTGCCGACATGGTTTCTGCAGTATTTCGAAACACGATGTTGCAGGCCGCCACTCCTGATGCGATGCGTGGTCGGCTCCAAGGTGTCTTGATCGCAGTGGTAGCCGGTGGCCCCTATCTGGGTGACTTCCGCGCAGGTGCGATTGCCGACTGGTTCGATGTACGCACGGCCGTCGTGAGCGGTGGAATTTTGTGCATCGTGGGAGTTGTGGCACTGATGGCGTGGCGACCTGGATTCCTGCGCTATGACGCGTGGCATCCTGTTCCGTAGTCCATGGGTTTGTTTGCGCGTGCGACGCACGCAAGAAGTGCGGAACTAGGAAGTAGGTCCGAATAGTTCTAGTTCTTCAGTTCCTCTAGTCGCGCAAGAGCTTCGTTGCGTTCAACGCTGTGATCAACGACGCGCTCGGGATATTCAGCGGCAAGCAGTGGTGCATCCCACGGCGTGTGTGCGCTTGCCCCGGGAAGTTCGGCAAGTTCGGGAATGTATTTGCGCACGTAGTCACCATCGGGATCGAACTTGATTCCCTGGGTCACGGGGTTAAAGACCCGAAAGTACGGAGCAGCATCTGTTCCTGTTCCGGCCGTCCATTGCCAGCCGTGTTGATTGCTCGCGATGTCGCCGTCACGCAACCACTGCATGAAGTGCGAAGCACCGCGTTGCCAGTCCAAGTGCAGATCCTTAACCAAAAACGAAGCCACGACCATGCGCACGCGATTGTGGATCCAGCCTTCGGCTAAAAGCTGGCGCATACCCGCGTCAACAAACGGATAGCCGGTTCGGCCCTGCGTCCAAGCAGTGAAGTGAGCATCTGCGACTG
>JBAXSF010000009.1:0-17945 GCA_037130835.1 Actinomycetes bacterium | reverse complement strand
TTGGTTTACGGCACATGGTTCACGAGATCAGTACCGAATTCCTCGGCCCGCTTCCTCTGAATCGACATCCGAAGTCGAAACCGTTCACCCCCCTGTTTAGTTATGCCCCCATGGTACGCCACGCGTCAGACATCTCCTTCGCGCGCACGATCACGCTTCACCTAGGGATGACTCTCAGGCGCGCGGGTTGCTCTTTCGCGCATCACTAATGGCGCGAGCAGTTTCCCGCGTAGCCTGACGTTCAGCCAAGGCCTGACGCTTGTCATGAATCTTCTTACCTCGAGCCACACCAATTTCAACCTTGGCTTTGCCGTCCTTGAAGTACAGGGACAGCGGCACAATCGTGAAGCCCTTTTCCTTGGTCTTTTGAATCAACTTGTCAATCTCGTGGCCGTGCAAAAGGAGTTTGCGGGGGCGTCGAGGTTCGTGGTTGTTCCACGTGCCTTCGGTGTATTCCGCGATATGTACGCCGTGCAACCAGACTTCGCCATCCTTGATCGCGGCATAACCATCAATGAGCGAAGCGCGCCCGGCTCGCAAAGATTTCACTTCAGTGCCGGTCAACATCATGCCGGCCTCAAAAGTGTCCTCGATGGCGTACTCGTAGCGAGCCTTTTTGTTTGAGGCGATGAGTTTGCGGCCCTGTTCCTTGGCCATTAGACGCGCAAATACTTCCGCAGCGTGAGGAAGGACACCAAAGCTGACAGTCCCGCGCCCAGGAGAATCAGGATCGGAACCACAGTGAAGACCGAGCCCCAGCCAATGAAAGTGGTGAACTTAAAGCTCTCGGCTAACCGCTGATCAACGAAGAAATACTTCACCGCAACGAGTCCTATCGAAGCGATTACCGCTCCTACGAGCCCGGCTAGTGCGCCTTCGAGCAAGAAGGGCAACTGGATATAGAAGTTGGATGCCCCAACGAGGCGCATGATCCCGGTTTCGCGACGACGACTGAACGCAGCCACGCGAATGGTGTTCCAGATCAACAATGCAGCAGCCAAAAGTTGGAAGCACGCGATCACGAGCGCAAAAACTTGCAATCCATTGAGCAACTTAAAGAACCGATCGAGCAGCGCGCGTTGATCCTGCACTTGCTCCACGCCAGGACGACCCTCAATAGCGCTGGCCACGATGACGTACTGCGTCGGATCCTTGAGCTTGATTCGATACGACTCGGGCAAAGCATCAGCAGTCACGTTATTGGCGATAGCCGAATCCTTGAACTGCTCCTTAAAGCGTGTGAATGCTTCTTGCTTGCTTTCGTAGAAGACGGTCTCGACCTGTGGCAACGACTTGAGGTCCTTGCCTAATTGTGACCGCTGAGCTGCTGTGATGTTTTGGGCGCGACCGCTAGTGGGATCAATGCATGGCGAAGCATCGCTTTGATCGCTACACAAAAAGACCGATACCTCAACTTTGTCGTACCAAAAGTCCTTCATCGTGCTGACCTGAGCGCGCATCAACAACCCGGCACCAAACAACGCCAAAGAGATCGCGACGGTAACAACCACAGCGATGGTCATCGTGAGGTTTCGGCGAAGGCCGATGGCCACCTCAGAGACTACGAATTGGGCGCGCATGAGTTCCTTACGAGTTGTTGGGACGGTTCAGATCAACGGGCATAGCCGTAGACGCCACGGGATTGGTCACGAACCAGATGTCCACCATCAAGTTCAATCACACGTTTACGCATCTGGTCAACGATGGCCGCGTCGTGAGTAGCCATGATGACTGTGGTGCCTGTTCGATTAATTCGATCAAGCAACTTCATAATTCCCACACTGGTGTTGGGGTCAAGGTTTCCCGTCGGTTCGTCAGCAATCAACAACATGGGCTTGTTCACGAATGCGCGCGCAATGGCAACGCGCTGTTGCTCGCCGCCAGAGAGTTCGTCCGGGCGGCGATCTTCCTTGCCTGCCAAGCCCACGAGCTCGAGCACCTCAGGAACTACTTTGGCGATCTGGTGCTCGGGGCGACCGATGACTTCCAGTGCAAAGGCCACGTTCTCCGCGACCGTCTTATTAGGAAGCAAGCGGAAGTCTTGGAACACCGTTCCCACCTGTCGCCGAAGGACCGGAATCTTCCACTGACTCAAGCGTGAGAGGTCCTTACCCAGGACATGAATGCGACCATCGGAGGTCTTTTCCTCACGAAGGACGAGCTTTAAGAAAGTGGACTTTCCTGACCCAGAGGTTCCTACTAAGAAGACAAACTCGCCTTTTTCAATCTCCAGCGAGACATCGTCCAGCGCCGGCCGCGTCTGGCCGGGGTAGATCTTGGTGACGTCATCAAAGCGAATCACAGGCACATCCTCGGGGAAGTGAGTCAGGGGTTCACTTTATGCCGATTCGCTGACCGAGGCACGCACGGCACGCCTGAGCACCATTTTGCTAGCCCAGTTCGGCGAGAATGCGCTCGAAATCTCCACCGGCGCGGGCGTCGAGCAGGCGTTGGGTAGCCAATTGAGCCCATTCTTGCCACATAGGCGCGTGTGCACCGGGGTCTGTGGCCATGGCCACCCACACGGCCCAGGCTTGGGCTGCCAGGTAGGACCAACCCTCAATCGCGGGAGCAGCGTCCACATCGGCGTAGTGGCAGGAAAACTCGATGATCTCCTCGTGCGAAAGGTTCAGCGCCGCTACCGCGTGACCCACCTCGTACCAGGCATTTCCAGCCCCGGCGTACTCAAAGTCAACAAACTTCACACCCGTTGGAGTCGTCACGATGTTTCCTGGAACTGGATCTCCATGAATCAGGACCATCGGCTGGGCAGAACTGATGCGGCCCAGTTGGTGAGCGATCACGTCAAGCTCATCCATGTCTAACACCGCGCGAACCCATTGCGGAATTTCGCTATGTCCCTTGATCGTTGCCAAATAGTCCGCACGGGTCATCAACGGATCGATTCCAGAAACTACCTCGGTGACTGGTTGACCATGAATGCTGGTGACTGAATGAATCTTGAGTAACGCTTGAGCAAGTTCTGGAAGGAATGACTCACGCAATTGTGGTGCGGTAGGGATTGATCCGTCCAACCACTTTGTCAACATCAAGCCGCTGGCCACATGACTGCTGACAACATCAGGACCAACACCTAGCGAAGCAGCAACTGTTGTTGCCACGTCTTCATCGCCAAGAAACTGGCGACGACGTAGAACAAAGTCTGCTGAAGCAGTCCTAATTCGCCAGGTTCGACGGCCGCGACCACCATCGAGCACCTCCGTGGCCAAGACCGAGTCAGGAAGGATGCCTAAGGTGCGCGCATCCTCCAAAACTGCTGGATCGATGGCCGGAGCACCCACGACTGCCAGGGAAGGAGCGTTATTAATGATCGTCATTACGCTTGCTCACTCCCCTTCTCCATGATGGCTTCCACGCGCCTATTTACCGCGTCCAGCGTCGCTCGAATGACCGCTTGCCGTACATCCTCACGAACCACACTGGCACCGGTGAGGCGGTACATCGTCCCACCCTCACGCAATCGAACAACGACGAGGGCAACCTGCTCCGATTCCACAGGCGCCACTTCAATGCATTCCAACTCAACGGTCCCGCCGTCGGCTAGATAGCCTCTTACGGCGGCGAGGGTGGACTCGGCCACCGCCCGATGAACGGAAACAGAATCCAACGCTGCGGTAGCTCGACCCACATAAACGTTGGGACCCATCCCCAACGTCACCGTGGTGGTGACGCCATCGGTCGAAGAAACCAATTGCAATCGACGAATCGACAATCGCTTGCGCGCGTTACGAGTAACGGCTGGACTAATGATCTTAACGCGCGGTGGCGCCTGTGCGGCAATGTCAGGAAGTGCAACCACTGGCGGCAACAATGTCTCGGGTCGATCCCGATAGCGTGGCAGCGCGTAGCCAGAGTCCACGGGAGTTTCGGCACGGAAAGCTAGATTGCGGAACTCGGCCTCGCGACGGGCGATCTCTTCTCGATCATCAAGACGCAAGTCCTCGGGTGCCACGTCGTCAATGACTTCCACTCGATCAGGATCAAGACCTAATCCAAAGCGTTCACGCAGGACCTTGTTGACTTCCATGGCAACACTGATCTCGTCGGCCTCATCACTGAGAGCCAACTGCAATGTTCCAACACCCTGAGGATCATCAATGATCTTGGCTGCAGCAACGCCATCAACCTGGCGCAGCGCCTCGACAAGATCAGTAGGTGGATTCACCCTTCAATTTTCCGCTAGGGCCGGCTAGCAGGGCATGACCCGATTGGACCATCTGCTCATCCGTTTGGACTAGGCCACATGGGTGAACCGCCCGATTCACACGGTCAAATCACTAGGCTGGCACCCATGTCATCCCCCACCGGTGCGACAACACGTGGTGTGCGCCTACCGCGCTCACAACGACGAGCACAACTGCTTGACGTTGCTCGCGGCGTCTTCGTTCAATCGGGTTACCACGCTGCGTCAATGGATGACATCGCTGAACAAGCAGGGGTCAGCAAGCCTGTTTTGTATCAACACTTTCCCGGCAAGTTGGATTTGTACTTGGCCCTGCTGGAAGAAAGCTGCCTGAGCTTGATTGCAGCTATCGCTGCAGCCCTTAATTCCACTCAGGTAAACCACGATCGAGTGCGAGCCATCATCGCTGCCTACTTTGCCTTCGTCGACGATCCCGAGGGGGCCTCACGGCTGGTCTTTGAATCAGACTTAACGCAAGAGCGCGCCGTGCGCTCGCTCATTGACGATGCCAATAGCCGGTGTGCAGTTCTAGTCGGCGAAGTCATTGCCGACGAGACCGGACTAGAAGCCTCACAAGCACTGCTTTTGGGATTTGGCCTGATTGGCTTGGCTCAAACCTCAGCGCGCGCCTGGCTCGCCGACGGACCCACGATCCCTCGCGAACAAGCCCAGGCCCTCGCCGCATCCTTGGCCTGGCGAGGTATTTCTGATTTCCCTCAAGGCACTTCCACAAAGAACTGACTAGAGTTACCCCACCACCTCATCAACGACTAAGGAGAGCATCTCGTGGAAATCAAGATTGGTGTCCAAAACAGCGGACGCGAATTAGTACTCGAGAGCACCCAATCCCCTGACGAGGTATCCGACGCAGTTTCTGCAGCCATTAAGGCGGGTGGCACCCTGGCGCTCAGCGACGAAAAGGGGCGCAGAGTGGTGGTTCCCGTCAGCGCATTGGCTTACGTTGAAATTGGCGAGCCCACCGTGCGCAAAGTGGGCTTTGGCAACGCCTAGGCCCACCGATCTAGGTTAAGCCGCTAGACCGAGTGCAGCCATGCGGCGCGTGTGTTGCGCTGTAATGCGATTAAAGACCTCGCTCACGGCTACTACGTCAAAACCGCTGCCACCGAGCATCAGATCTGCCAGCGCGGGTCGACGAGAAATCACCTGCTGGGCTTGTGCAAGCGCTTCACCCACGATGCGCCTGCCCCACAGTGCCAAGCGACCAGCAACAATCGGATCGGCTGCAATGGCTCGGCGAACACGATCCACCGCGAACTCAGCTTGACCGGTATCGCTTAACACTTCGAGAACGAGCTCGCGAGTGGACTCATCTACCAACACACTCACCTCGCGATAAAAGTCAACCGCGATGCCATTGCCCACATACGCCTTGACCACTCCTTCGAGCCAATCCGCCGGTGCCGTGCTTTCGTGGAAAATTCCCACGGCGCGAACGAACGGCTCCATCGCGTCGGCCACATCAATGCCCATCTGCTTCAACCGCTCGCGCAGGAGTTCAAAATGCCGCAGTTCCGCTGCTGCTAACTGAGCGATTTCGGCCTTGTCGCCCAGGTCGGGAGCTCGCCCAGCATCAGCGGCCAGTTGTTCAAATCCAGATAATTCGCCATAGGCGAGAACGCCGAGAA
Source organism: Actinomycetes bacterium (assembly GCA_037130835.1). GTDB lineage: Bacteria > Actinomycetota > Actinomycetes > UBA12327 > UBA12327 > AcAMD-2. The sequence goes on along the minus strand of JBAXSF010000009.1, from coordinate 12,095 downwards.
GGTCGATCACTGCCTGACGCTGGGGGTCAGCCGCAAAGTCACCATGTGAATCAGTTGCCATGCCTTAACCATGCCACGAACGCAGTCGGCAGGGTGCAAACACCTAACGGCTAGACTGAGAACACTTGATATGCGGGCGCTGCCTGGCCGTTGATTGTTTGTTTCTCACACTTGACGATCCTTTTCACCCTTGTCGCGCCCACGACGATTGTGGAAGAAGGCTCGTTATGACAACTTTTCGTGAACTTGGTGTGCTTGATGCCACCGCGGACGCCTTAGAGGCCGCCGGCATCATTGAGGCATTCCCCATTCAAGAGCAAACCTTGCCCTTGGCATTGGCTGGAACCGATCTGATCGGCCAGGCCAAGACTGGGACAGGTAAGACGCTTGGTTTCGGAATTCCCCTGTTACAGCGCATCACCGCCCCTGCCGATGCAGGTGGCGGCCAAACCACCAAGCCGCAAGCGCTGGTCATCGTGCCCACGCGCGAATTGTGCGTTCAGGTGGCAAAGGACTTGGAACTCGCTGGCGCGCGTCGCAATGTCCGCGTACTCGCTGTTTACGGTGGTCGCGCCTACGAACCACAAGTCGCAGCGCTCAGTTCCGGCGTTGACGTGGTGATTGGCACTCCTGGTCGCCTCATCGACTTGGCCAAACAACGACACCTTAATTTGTCCGATGTAAAGATTTTGGTTCTTGACGAAGCTGATGAGATGTTGGACTTGGGATTCTTGCCGGATGTCGAGCACCTGGTCTCCCTAACCAACGCGAAGCGTCAAACCATGCTCTTCAGTGCCACGATGCCGGGCCAAATCATCAATCTCGCGCGCCGCTACATGACCCAACCCACCCACATTCGCGCCACCGACCCCGATGATGCCGGTGCAACAGTGTTGAGCATCGAACAACATGTGTGGCGAGCACATGCATTGGACAAGGTCGAGCTTGTTGCCCGAATTTTGCAAGCTGAAGGGCGCGGCCTCAGCATGATCTTCTGCCGCACCAAGCGCACGGCGCAAAAAGTAGCCGACGATCTCACCGAACGCGGATTTGCCGCTGGTGCTGTTCATGGTGACCTTGGTCAAGGTGCACGAGAGCAAGCACTTCGGGCTTTCCGAAGCGGCAAGGTTGATGTTCTCGTGGCCACTGACGTGGCTGCCCGCGGAATTGATGTTCAAGACGTCACCCACGTGATCAACTACCAATGCCCTGAAGATGCCAAGATTTATGTCCACCGCATTGGGCGGACCGGACGAGCTGGTGCAAGCGGTGTGGCCATTAGTTTCGTTGACTGGGACGACATCCCACGCTGGCAGCTGATCAACAAGGAACTTGGTTTGGCCTTCCCTGATCCGATTGAGACGTACTCCTCATCTGAACACGTTTACACCGGACTGGGGATTCCCACTAACGCGACTGGCAAACTGCCCAGTGCTCAGCGCACGCGCGCTGGATTGGGTGCGGAAGAACTTGAAGACCTGGGCGAAACGGGCCGCAAGCCGAAGCAAAGTGCGCCACAACGATCTAAACCGTCGACTTCGGCTCGATCGCAATCAAAGAGTTCGGCATCAGCACCAGCACCAGCTCGCAAAAAGTCTGACCGCCCGCAGCGCTCCCGCAATCGCACCCGCGGTGGTAAGCCAGCACAAGGCTAGCCAAGGCTGACCGCAACATCGGCTAGTTCAAGAGCGTCAAACCACAGCAAATCGCAGTCGTCCACGGCTGTTAACTCGGCTTCGCCGGAATCATCATCGCTAGCCAATGCCTTCCGCGCATCGGCGATGACAGCCTTGTTAAGCGCGTCATCGACATGCAGCGATGCGATCTGGCCTGACAACACATTCGCAAGAAAGGCTGTGCCCGCAGGCTCATCGCTGATCTCCAGCCCATCCACATCAACATCAACATCAACGACCGCAACGATGCGCTGGTTTGTTTCAGCCAGGAGCAAGGCCAGGTCTCCCGCCCGAGAGAGCGCGGCGAATTCCATGTCCTCAGGATCATCGCTTTCTATCCACTGGGCAAAGGCTTCATTGGGAATGACGCCTTCGAGCGGTCCGGCTAGCTGGCCAAGGGCCACCAACTCTTGGACGTGAGCGGGCGAGAGCGGAATGAACATGCGCATCAGGTGTGCTCGCTCAAGGGAAGGTCAAACAGCGCATCAAGTTCCATAGCCGTGACGTCGTAGTCCGTGTGATGGATTCCCACCATGCCCACGCTCACGGCCGCATTCACGTTGAGTTTGATGTCGTCAACAAACACCGAGTGCTGCGGTGCTACGCCTAATTGGGACAAGGTGTGATGAAAGATTTCTGCATCGGGCTTACGCATTCCGACTTCACCACTGATCACGACCACGTCGAACATGTCGTCCCAGCCATCCCTGGGGTAGTTATTACCCCAGGAATTGGACAACAACGCGGTGGCAATCCCCATGTGTCGAGCCCGCAGCACGAGGGCATTCATTTGCGGGGCATGCTCAATGGCGTCAAACATGCGCTGTAAGAGACCGACATGGTTAACCGGACTGCCTTGTCGGCGCGCGAGTTCAGCAGCGAGTTGTTCCTCAAAGTGCGGGACCAACATCTCGCCGCGTTCGAGCGCATGCAACGGATTGACGTGTGCTTCCTGCTCCACATTTGGCCCAAGCCAATCGCCGAGAATTTGCGAAAAGTAGGACATGTCGACGCCACTACCGGCCATGATCTCGGCCATAGATTCATCCAAGTTATTGGTGAGCACGCCACCCCAGTCAACGACGAGGGCAGCCAGATTGCTCGTGCGAGCCGAAGTGGGTTGATTAGAAGGCATGACCCGATCGTAGGACGTGCCTCTGACGGTTGGGTCCTTCGCGTCTAATGCCCGAATTGGGGACCGATCAACTAATCTGATGCCACACCTTCGAATTAAGGATTTCCATGGATACCTCCCCCGCGAGCTCGACGAGCACCGAAGATAACCACAAGGCCCCACGCGCCTACTGGTTCGCCTTGGGGTTCATCAGCATGGGCGTAACGATGGTGATGATTGACGCGACCATCGTCAACGTTGCTATTCCTCAGATCACTGCTGACCTGAAGCTCGTTCCCACGGATATCCAATGGATTAACTCCATCTATGCCCTCGTTTTTGCCTCGCTGCTGATTTCGGTGGGCAAGCTAGGCGACTCCATCGGTCGTCGATTGATTTTCGTCACGGGTGTGTTGATCTTCGTTCTTGCCAGTGTCATCGCTGCAACAGCACAAACCGGTGAAGTCATCATCGCTGGACGCGCCTTGCAAGGTGTGGGTGGCGCGATGATGATCACGTCATCGCTATCTTTGCTCAACACCATGTTCCGTGGAAAAGACCGAGCTATCGCCTTTGCCATTTGGGGTGCCACCGTGGGTACCGTGGCTGCCCTTGGACCGCTACTTGGTGGATTCCTCACGAGTTCCTACTCGTGGCGTTGGGCATTTTTGATCAACGTTCCCATCGCCATCGTGTCCATCACCGGCGCACTATTCTTGGCTCCCGAGAGCAAGGACAGTGTCTCTAAGCCTGGCCTTGACCTCCCCGGAGTCTTGCTGTCAGCTTTCGGCCTTGGCGCCTTGATTTTTGGTCTCATCGAAGGACAAAACTATGGCTGGTGGGCACCCCGGGGCTCAGACATTGCCATTGGTCCCTTTAGTTGGCCTATTGAAGCCATCTCGCCCGTTCCGATCGCCTTTGCTTTGTCGTTACTAGCCCTCTTCCTGTTTATTCGCATTGAAGCCAGCCGGGCCGCCGAGAAGCAAGTGATCACCCTTGACCTCACGCTGTTCAAAATTCGATCCTTTGCCTGGGGCAACCTCATCGGCTTGTGCATCATGTTTGGTGAATTCGGCATGATCTTGACCCTGCCGATCTATCTTCAAAACGGCTTGGGCTTCACAGCACTGAAAGCTGGTGTAACCACAGCATTCATCATGCTTGGCGCATTGATTGCTGCTCCGGCTTCAGGCAAGTTCACGCAGGCGCGCGGTCCACTCGCCGTTGTGCGTACCGGTTTGATCCTTGAAGTCATCGCCATGATCGGTGTCGGTGCAACGTACTCGGCTGATGCCACGCAAATGCAATTTGCGCCATGGCTCTTGCTCTTTGGGGCAGGCGTGGGATTGGGCACCGCTCAATTGGTCAACGTGATCTTGCGCGACGTGCCAGTAAACGAGAGCGGGCAAGCCTCTGGCACCCAGAGCACCTCACGACAGGTCGGTACTGCGCTGGGTGTGGCTGTGCTGGGTGCGGTGTTGTGGACCACCCTGGGGTCCACCCTGACTACCGCGTTGCAAAAGCCGGAAATTGGATTCAGTGCTCAGCAAGCAAGCGGGGTTTCGGACGCCGTTGTTCAATCCAGTGGTGTCATCATCAACGCCAACCCCGAGGCTGTTCCAGCAGATCAACTCATCAGCGCCCAGTACGGCGAGGCCGTACAAACCGCTGCTGAGGAATCCTTCGCGACAGCCACCGCCTACGCGACTTATGTCGGTGCCGGATTCGTGGCAGTAGGAGTCCTGGGAACCGTAGTCGGCATGCGCCGTCGTCGTGATGAAAGCGATTACAGCGAAGAGGTGCCCGCCGCGCATCAGACCCACAGTCAGACGGTTGAGACGCCCTCAAGCACTGAGACGACGCAACCTGCCCAAAGCAGTCCGATCGCCTAGTTCGACGTCTTGCTCGGCCGCTGGATTTGACCCCAGGGTGCGAGCAAGAAGGTGCAGGTTCCTAGCTAACGCTGATTCTGGCGCTACGTGAATCAGGCTTTGACCGGCATGAAGTGCTCTGCTACACGTGTCACCATCAAAGGGAAGCACGATCACGGGCACGTCATGACGTGTTTCCCGCAATATTTCTTTCACCTGACGCTGCACCGCGACTTGACGCGAACGACCCATTCCGCGATTGGCCACTACAACTGACGGTTCCCGCCCGACTACCTGCTTGAGGTCATCAAGTCCGCGCACGAGACGGGCTAGCCCAATTGCATCCATCGAGCCCACCGCCACGATGTGGTCGGCCGTCGCTAGTGCCGAGATGGTCGTGGCATTTCGTCGAGGGACCATTGAGTCATAGCTCAGCTCCTCATCCTCTTCCAAACAAAACCCCACGTCGATAACCACCAGGTCCCATAAGTCGCGCGCCAGACTCCACACCTGATCCAAAGCCGCAGAACGCAATTCCGGCCATCGATCAGCGCGCAAGAGTCCTGTCATCAGGTCCAGCCCTGGCTCAACCTGATGAACCAATCCCGTCAACTGCTTCTGGGTTAGTCGCCCGTGGTGAGCTAGTCGGCAGGCACTTGCTAACCCAGGGATGTCGGGCTCCTGTCGACCGAGCATCAGGGCCAGGGCCCCGCCATAGGGATCAGCATCAATGAGAAGCACACGATGATCGCGCTGGGCCAAAGCACTGGCAACTCCTACTGCGGTCGTGGACCGACCTGGAGCGCCCGTTGGTCCCCACACGGTAATCACCTTCGCCTGAGGTTTGTCTTCCCTGCCGGGCGCGAAGGGGTCATCTGTTTGCGCCACTGATTCAAGTAGCGACCTACTACTCATGTCATGAGCGAAACTGTGGGGATGGCCGTCATTTCCTGATCGCGTGTGCGTCACCACTCTCGTGACCTCAGCGACGACCTCGTCCGTATCAAAGGCACGCACATCAAGAGTCATCACCGCATCAACGGCCCACTGCCTAAATCGCTGCTCCTGTGAGTGATCCGTGGCCAACGCGATAACGCACACCCCGCACGATTGAAGTCGAGCGACAACATCGCCATCCCATCTCAAGACTGTTCCCGCGATAAGTGCCACATCGAGTTGACCTGATTGTGCTAACCCCAGAAGATCCTCTAATTCCAGGCATCGCCGACGCACATCAAAGTTCCGGGCCTGCTCAAAGGCGGCGAGCACGGATTCCTCAAGCCCTTCACCCGGTAAAGCCAGCGCCACGGCCAGTGGTGACGTCATGACTGATCCATGGGCACACGCACTAAGTCCACTGATCCCGAACGCGTCCCGGAAACTACCCGCGAGACGCTTTCTCGTGTCAATTCAAGGACCACGCCTACGGAACCAGATGATGCCCCAAATGTTCCACCGTCATCTTCAACACTATGCACAGAAACTCGAGTGGCCACTAACGCAGCAGTTCCACTCAACCCAGAGTCATTTGCTGAATTGATGTAAACATCAACAAGGTCGCCGCGGGCCAGGCCAGCCGGTGCATGAAATTGTTCAACGGGAACAGTGACTAGACGAAGTGATGTGGATTTCACCGGGCTTAATGCGGAACTAGGAATGAATTCACCTTTAGCTACATCATGAGTAGTGCGCAATCCCACTACCTGTTTCGACTCGAGCACATACTGACTTTGCGATTGCGACAAGTTCGCCGATACCAAGGAGACATCTAACTTCGTCACCACCACACCGCTGGGCACATCCCGAGCTGCTATCCACACCGAGGTCGTGTGCCCGGCTCTGCCCATGGCGATGCTGGTCAATGCGATGGACCCGATGATCAGCGCAATTCCAGCCAGCAGACGAGAGTCAATGCGTCGAATACGCTGACTGCTTCGAGTTAGCGCACGCTCGGGTGGTCGTGAAGTGGTGGCAGATGCTGGCTGAGTACGCAAAGTCATGGCAGGCCTCCCGTTCCTGTGGATGGACAGTGTGCACCTTTTGTCCGGTTTATCCCAAGGCCCCACCAACGGGGTTGTGGACGAGTTAGGCTCACCACAACAGCCAGAACGCCAGAACGGGGTCCTTTACGCATGGAACGACGCTTCTTAACGCTCGCCGAAGTCGCCGAGATCCTTCACATCTCCGCATCCCAGACCTACGCCCTCGTGCGCAACCAAGAACTACGTGCGATCAAAATTGGCGGCCGGGGACAGTACCGCGTCGAAGTGAGTGAACTCGATGAGTACATCGAAAGCAGCTACGAGCGAACCAGTGAATTTTTGACCGAACACCCCTTTGGCACCGATGAAATACAGGCGTCGTCATAGTCGCGTGACGCTGACGATGGATGCGCCCATCACCAGTTGTTGAACCTCGCCATTAAGTACCACGTAGTCGGCCCCGACCTGATCAATCGTCCCGCTGAGCCCAACACCACCCACTATGTCAAGGCGCACGCGACTACGTTCTCGACTGATGCGTTGTAGCACCCACAGGAGATCGAGCGATGCAACAATGGGCGATGCACTAATCGTTCGAGCACGCTGACCCAATCCCCGCACGGTCATCACCTGTTCCAACGCAAGGACGGATTCGCTGTTCGAATGCGGATCCGTCAACAAGATCCAGTTCGCCCCCACCGCATCCAGATGACCCTCGATATACACGCCACTGCGCATCGTGCAACTAATCAGCGCTTGTAAAGAACCTGCAAAAAGCTGGTTCGCCGCAATGGAACGGCGTTCAAGGCGTACCTGATCAGCGGCTACGAGCTGGCGATCGCGCTCTGCCCAGCTCTCGGCTTGCGCTTCCACATCGGCCAACAATTCATGCCAATCCATGGCTCCCCCACCCACCCTTCGTAGGCCCAACCCGGACCAGGACCCGATCTTGGCCAACATCCACCGCTGGGGGCAAGGGGTTGACGAAACGGACATTTTGGACATAAATAGTAGCAAACATAGGCAACTGGATCGATGTACACGGGAGAAGCCATGACTGCCACCACTCACCCCACCCTGCAACTCGTTGTTGCTCCAACGCATCACGGGCACCAACCACCGATGCCAGCCGCGGGCCAACAAGTCCTTGACCTTGAATTCACCGTCGGAGCCGATGTTCCTGCCACGCCGCCACTGCCACCCCGCTTGGTCTTAGTTGATGCCCACGCTGATTTTTCTCGCCTTCCGACTGCGCGAGCCGACCTTCCTCCGGCTGGTGCATGGGTTGCACGTATGGCGATGGCTATGGTCGAGGTATATCTCGGACAGCGCCCCGCGAGCCAACTTATTCGGTGGACCACACCAGATGTCTTGAGCCATTTGCAATACAGCGCACGAGTGCGCGCAGCTCACCCGAGCACTGCACCGCGGTCACGTCCTGGCGAAGTGGTGCGTATTGGTCGCTACTCCATCGCTTCCATGCGTGTGGTCGAACCGGCCGACGGAATTGTGGAAGCAACAGTCATCTTGATCGGCCCTGCGCGCCCTATCCCGTTAGCCATTCGACTCGAAGGTCTTGACGGTCGATGGATCTGCACCGTGGTCGATAGCCCAGATCACTCCATCACCGGCTACTTCGCCGATGACTACTCACCCGGTGCATAACTCAAGCGCGCTGTTTGGGATCTCCGTGACACCGCTTGTACTTGCGTCCTGAACCACAGGGACACAGAGCGTTCTTGGAAACCTCACCAAATTCAGGGTCGATGATCGGACCGGTCGTAGCTACAGATTGGCTCAATCCGCCGGTCGCATCGATATCGGGAGCCGTGTACTGCAAGGCTGCCGGTCGTCGAGGCTCAACCAAACCTGGTGTGATGATCTCTGGGCCCTCATCAGGGGTTGACTCAACTTCAACATTGACGTTAAACACCAGGCTCGCCGACTCTTCCTTGATGGCGTCCATCATGGCGACAAACAGGTCATATCCTTCGCGCTGATATTCCACGACCGGGTCGCGCTGTGCTAGCGCTCGCAAACCAATGCCTTCTTGGAGGTAGTCCATCTCATAGAGGTGTTCGCGCCATTTTTGATCAAGGACTGACAAAACAACTCGGCGCTCGAGTTCACGCAGAATTTCGGCACCCAGCTCGGCTTCACGAGCGGCGTACGCTTCCTGAACGTCTTCTTTGATGATGGCGGCGATGAACTCCCCGTTCAACGACTCTCGGGGGCCACCAGATTCCTCAACAACGTCATCGATGGTGAGTTGGATGTTGTACACGCCGGCAAATGCTTGCCACAACGTATCAAGGTCCCACTCTTCCGCATATCCATCAGCGGTGGCTGCCATCGCATAGGCACTGACCACGTCTTCGATGAATCCGGCCACTTGATCGTGCAGGTCTTCACCTTCAAGAACCTTGCGACGCTCGCTATAGATGACCAGACGCTGACGGTTAAGCACCTCGTCGTACTTGAGAACGTTCTTACGGATCTCAAAGTTTTGTGACTCGACTTGTGTCTGAGCCGAACGAATCGCGTTCGTGACTAACTTGGCCTCAATCGGCACATCATCAGGGACGTTAAAACGAACCAAGAAAGAGTCAATCGCACCCGCGTTGAACAAGCGCAGCAAATCGTCCTCAAGGGAGAGATAGAAACGCGACTCACCGGGGTCGCCCTGTCGACCGGAGCGACCACGCAACTGGTTATCGATACGACGTGATTCGTGACGCTCAGTGGCGACCACGTAGAGACCACCAACGCTTCGCACTTCATCACGCTCAGCGGCAACGGCAACTTCGGCCTTTGCCACGGCTGCTTGCCAGGCTGCATTGAACTCATCGGGGGTTTCCACTGGATCAAGACCGCGCTGGGCCAGTTCAGCGGTGGCCATTGCCTCAGCGTTTCCACCCAGCATGATGTCGGTGCCTCGACCAGCCATGTTGGTGGCCACCGTCACAGCATTCTTACGTCCAGCCTGAGCGATGATTGAGGCTTCGCGTTCGTGATACTTGGCGTTCAAGACTTCGTGCGGAATCCCACGACGACGCAGCATCTTGGACAAGTCTTCAGACTTCTCCACACTCGTCGTACCCACCAGAACGGGTTGACCCTTTTCGTGACGCTCTACAATGTCATCAATAACAGCTTCGTGTTTAGCTGATGCCGTGCGGTAAATCATGTCGGGCTTGTCCAGTCGAACCATGTCGCGGTTCGTGGGAATGGGCACCACACCGAGTTCGTAAATCTGGAGAAACTCCGCAGCTTCGGTCATGGCCGTGCCGGTCATGCCGCCGAGCTTTTCGTATAGCCGGAAGAAGTTTTGCAAAGTGATGGTGGCTAGCGTTTGGTTCTCCCGGAGGATCTCCACGCCTTCCTTGGCTTCGATCGCCTGGTGCATTCCTTCGCTATAACGACGGCCAGGCAACATGCGACCCGTGTGCTCATCAACAATGAGGACTTCGCCTCCCATGACGACGTAATCCTTGTCGAGCTTGAAGAGTTCTTTTGCCTTGATGGCGTTGTTTAAGTATCCGACCAGCGGTGTATTGACTGGTTCGTAGAGGTTATCGATCCCCACCCAGTCCTCAATCTTTTCCACACCGGATTCGAGAATTCCAACGGTCCGCTTCTTTTCATCAACTTCATAGTCTTCATCGCGCACCAAGCGGCGAATCATGGTGGAAAACTCGGTGTACCACTTGCTCGGCTCATCAGCTGGGCCACTGATGATCAACGGGGTACGCGCCTCATCAATCAAGATGGAGTCAACCTCGTCGATGACGGCGAAAAAGTGGCCACGCTGCACGAGGTCTTCTTTATCCAGCGCCATGTTGTCGCGCAGGTAGTCGAATCCATATTCGTTATTCGTGCCATAGGTGATGTCAGCGGCATATGCTGCGCGACGCTCATCTGTTGGCATCTGCGAACGGATGCACCCAACGGTCAGGCCAAGGAATCGGTGAACCCGCCCCATCCATTCAGAGTCACGTTCGGCTAGGTAATCGTTGACCGTGACGACATGGACACCTTGACCAGCAAGCGCATTGAGGTAAGCCGGCAAAGTCGATACCAAGGTCTTGCCTTCACCAGTACGCATTTCAGCGATGTTGCCCAGGTGCAGTGCGGCACCACCCATGATTTGCACGTCGTAGTGACGTTGACCCAAAACGCGCTTGGCAGCCTCGCGAACCGTGGCAAAAGCTTCGGGCAGGAGGTCGTCCAGCGACTCTCCATCGATATAGCGTTGCTTGTATTCAGCGGTGAGGGCTTTCAACTCATCGTCTGTGAGGGAGGTGAATCCATCTTCGATGAGATTGACCTGCTCGGCCAATTTCTCGAGTTTGCGAAGGGTCTTACCTTCACCCGCACGAAAAATGCGGTCAACAATGGCTGCCACTGACAAGGCTCCTCTAGTCAGCCCCGAGGGGGGATGCCTCCATCGTAGGCGCGTGGGGGTGGGGGGATGACACTCGCCCGGCCGACCTGGTCTTCGACCCCACATTCGCCTGCTGGGGATTTCGCAGCGCTGGCGCCACTACTGCCCCTCTCTTGGATCGGCCGATATCTGATCGACCGGCAAGGCAGGACTTACTCCTAAGCCGCACCGTGATCGAACGACAAAAAGTCGCCTTACGTGGACCGTTTAGCCTGCGACTGGCATCGGCTTGCTGGAGCACAAGGCTCCAACGCAACCACGGACCCGAGCGAGTGTCACGGCTCCAACTTACCGACCACTTGCCCACTGTCGCCAGCTACCTATCGCCGACGCGGACCACACACCGCCGCCACGCCTACCACCCAATACCCACCAGCCTCTAAAGCACGAACGGCTTCGGCCGATGTGGCACCCGTAGTCACAATGTCATCGACAACCACCACTGGCACTTTCTCTCGCCCAACCTCATGAACTGGTCGGGTGGCAACAAAAGCACCCGCGAGATTGCGCTGTCGTTGATCAGCGGTGAGACCGACTTGATCACGCAGCGGTTGGCACACGCGCAGAACAGATTCCACTGTTGAACCGTTTGCGAGTTCCCGGCATGCGGCATAAGCAAGTTCAGCCACTGTTGACCTGCCCCGGCGCACCAGATTTATTCTTCGCGAAGGAACCGGCACGAGCTGCACGGCAGGGACCGCACTATCGACGCTGGCTACAGCTGCTCGCACTGCCGCTCCCAAGGCTGCACCCAGCGGGGTGGCTAGTGATGTGCGACCACGGTCCTTGTGCATCAACACCAACCTGCGCGCGGGACCTGCATACGCCGTGGCGGCAATCACGGGGACATGGAGCGGGTGATGAACAACGCGGGGAACCGATCGAAGGAGGGTGACACAGCAGGTCGGACATGGGCTGATGTCTGGAGCTCCACATCCCGCACACGACAGTGGCGCCACGAGCTGAGCCCACGCATGCGCGGTGGCACGTAGCGAGGGGCTCCACTGG
>JBAXSF010000089.1:0-5536 GCA_037130835.1 Actinomycetes bacterium | reverse complement strand
ACGATGATCGTGGTGGCAGAACTGGTGGCGGTGCTCGTGCCCGCTGTATTCGTAGCTACCAAACGGACCTTGATGTACTGGCCACGATCGGCGCTCACCAAGCGATACGTCGAAGAAGTCGCTCCGCTAATCGCGATGTACGTACCGGCAGAAGTAGTGGCACGGAACCATTGGTAGGTGTACGTGATCGGTGTGCTTCCGGTGGTGCCCGAAGTTGAAGCAGTCAAACGGCTACTCACGGCGTTCGTGCCAGAAATGCTTACTTGAGCAACAGGCGCAATACCTAAGACGATTCCCGTTGCCGCGCTGGTTGCCGTTGAGGATCCACCCGTGTTCGTGGCGGTGGCGCGCACCTTGAGGTAGCGCGCGACATCCGATGACGTCAGCACATAGGTGGACCTCGTCGCGTTGGTGATGTTGGAGTAAGAGCCGGTGGAAGTCGTTGCACGGGTCCACTGATAAGTCCACGACGTCACCGCACCACCGGTAGTAGCCGAGGTGTCAGCGGTTAACGTTGCCTTGTCAACGAGGGATCCGGTGATGCTCACACCAACAACGGGCTTAGCAGGAACAACCGGAGCGCCGACCCTGGTGTTAACCGATGCAGTTAAAGCTGCGTTGAAAGTGTCAGTGGTGTTGATATTGAACTTCGGTCCATACATGCCATTGGCGGCAGCGGTGTATTTGTACGAGTTCAGCGAAGACAAACTTCCCCGGTCCGTGCCGAAGCCACTCATCCACGGCCCACCGGATGCACCACCGGTCATCGTGCAGGTGGTCAATCCCCAGGTGGAGTTACCGTTGCCCGAATCCTCAGCGATCGCCCCCGAGCAGTAGGTCAAGTCGGCACCTGCATACGGGGCGGCCTGGGGGTAGCCAAAGGCATAGGCCTGGTCACCTGCTGCAGTAAATCCAGGCACAGCCAAGGGGAACGCCCCCACCGTCGAATCGAGCTGACTAGTGCCGCTCTTGCCACCCAAACCCATGACCGCAAAACCCCAGTCGTAGTTCGTTGCTTGATTGGTGAATCCGGTTTGACTGGTGAATCCATAGTGTCCGACCAAAGCGGTTGCCGTCCAGCAACCGTAAGTCGTCAAAGCACAGTCTGGGTTGGGATTGGAGTCGAAGTCCGGGTAGAACAGGAAGTTGGTGACAAAAGCTTGCGTCGCATTGTCATAAATGCAGTGCCCGGCAGTGAGCACGATGGAGCGCGATGCGTCAGAGTCTTGAACCACTGAACCGGAACAGACATAGCGAGAGGTTCCAACATTGAAGAACACTTTGCCCGTGGCTGCCAGCGCCAGTCCACCATCAACCCAGGAGCTGCCCGTCGAGGTTGTCACGTAGGAGGCCGCAGTAATACTCGCTGCCTTGACGGCTTTCGTCGCGGGCGTGGCCGTGACCTTCCGGCCAACCTTGCTGCCCTTGTCAAAGGTGTAGTCCAACGACTGAGCACTGGCCATGTTTTCCGGAGTCCAATACGACACCACACGCTGATGCTCGCTGTTCTGCGACTTCGCGCTGGCGCTGGTGACCGGCACCAGCACGAGGGCGACTACAGAAGTAGCAACCAGGGCGGCTTGGAATTTACGGCTGGGGCTCAAGATACGCATGTATATAAGGTACGCGGTCGCCCAAGGATGCGCCAGAAGTGGCTGATCGGGTAGGTCAACGCCTCACCTGATCGGCCTAACCTCGCAAGGCGAATTCCGTTCAACAAGCGAAATATGTGGTCTTTGCGCCCGCCCCACTTATCGCATCTGGTACGCGGGCAGCCACCCCTCCCCTGTCATTGCGCCGGTTGGCGGGCGAAACAATAAAGGCATTCGTTTGAGCACCGACCAAGGAGAACCATGGAATTTGACGTCTTTATCGAAATCCCCAAGGGAACGCGGAACAAGTACGAACTTGACCACGAGACCGGGCGAATTCGACTAGACCGCATGCTTTTCACGGCAACGATGTACCCCGAGGACTACGGATTTATTGAAAACAGTCTGGGCGAAGATGGCGATCCGCTGGACGCACTCGTCCTTCTTGATGAGCCAACATTTCCTGGCTGCCTCATTCTGTGCCGCACCGTAGGAATGTTCCGCATGAGCGATGAAAAGGGCGGCGACGACAAGGTCTTATGCGTTCCGGCCCATGACCCTCGTATGACGCGCTTTAAGGACCTAGAAGACGTCGAGAAGTTTGAGCTCCTCGAAATCCAGCACTTCTTTGAAACCTACAAAGACCTCGAACCCGGTAAGTCTGTTGAAGGCGCGACATGGGTTGGCCGCGAGGAAGCTGAAGCGGAAATCCATCGCTCCTACGAACGCTTCAAGAACGCCCAGCACTAGTCAGGGCTTAATGGTTAAGGCCCCACTCACATGAGCGGGGCCTTAACCAGGTGGGGCCGCCTCCGAGAATCGAACTCGGGACCTACGCATTACGAGTGCGTCGCTCTAGCCGACTGAGCTAAGGCGGCGCTCATCAGTTTCCTGATGAAGCGCCGAGCATACCCGAGTGATAGTGATGGGCCTCAGCAGAGCAAGCCGTCTGTCGGAGGCTTGCCGTCCAGGAGGTAGCCATCAATCGCCTCATCAACACAAGAATTCCCCTGCCGATAACCGGTATGACCATCGCCATCGCGGACGACCAAAACGCCCTTGGCCAGCTGGTCGGCCAAGGATTGGGACCATTCAAAGGGAGTCGCTGGATCCCGAGTCGTCCCCACGACCACGATTGGTCTAGAACCGGCTGCCGCTACTTTTTCAGGAACCAGAGTGGCTTTGACCGGCCAGGAGCTACACGGGGTGCTCCCCCAGGCGATGAAGGCACCAAAGGTGGACGAGTTGTTTTCGGTCAGTTTGGTGGCCAGGGCTTGGATCGCATCTATCCCTTTCGCGTCTGTTCGATCTAAGCAAGTGATCGCATAGAAGGAGTCCAAACTGTTGTCGGCATAGGTTCCGTCCGCATTGCGGCTGGAGTAGTAGTCGGCCAACGCCAGCAAGCCCCGGCCATCACCACGCAAGCCCTGCGCCAGTGCCTTGCGCAAGGTTCCCCACGAATCGGATGAATACAACGAGGCCGCTACTCCCAGTGTCCCCAGCGCTTCGGTGAGTTTGCGATCACCGACTTGTTCGGGAGTGGCATCAAGTTGGCGGAAGAAAACGTTAAGTCGATCCTGTGCTTTAGTCACCGATCGACCCAGCGCACAACTCGACCGCTGCACACAATCCTTCAAGAAAGCTTGTAGCGCGCGTTCAAAACCGGTGGCTTGCCCAGCGGCAAAGGCATCGGCATCAAGCGACGGGTCAATCGCACCGTCTAGCACGAACCGACCAACCTTGGTCGGGAACTGCTTGGCATATTGGGTTCCTAGCGAGGTTCCATAGGACTTGCCTACGTAGTTCAACTGCTTTTGACCCAGTGCTGTCCGCAAGATATCCATATCCTGGGCCGATTCTCGAGTGCCTAGGAATCCCAAAATCGTGGGATCTGCGTACTCGCAGACCTTCGCGAACTCTTTGCCAATAAGGAAAACTGCCGTTGCCTCGGCATCGCTGTCGGGCGATCCATCCGAGGCGTAGAACCGGTCTGATTGTGCGGGGGTCAAACACTTGATCGGTGAACTACGACCAACACCGCGTGGGTCAAAGCCGACAACATCAAAGGTCTTAGACACTGACGAGCCAACGATCGTGCTGCTATTAGCGACGTAGTCAAAACCAGAACCACCTGGACCACCGGGATTGACCACGATGGCGTTCTTGTGCTTCTTCGTGTTCGTTGCGGTCCTACGGATCACCGCAATATTGAGTGTGGAATATTCCGGCGCCGCATAATCCAGCGGGACAAGCAACGTCGTGCACTCAAGATCGCCTTCGCACTTTTTCCACTTCAATTTCTGCGACATAAACGGCGCGAGTGCAGCATTCACCGTTGGTGTGGGCGTAGGCGTCGGTGTCAGGGTCGGCGCAATGGTTGGCCCAGGCAGCGTCGTCACCGTTGGTTCGGGTGCGGGCGGAGTTGAACACGCGGTCAAGGCCAGCAGGCAACCCGCGACGACGACAAGGGGGAAACGTCTCACCTAAAGACCCTAACCGCAAAAGCGGGCAAAGTCTGTATTGATCTAGTCCAATTGGATCAGTGTGCGACAGCAGGGTCGCGCAACGTGGCGAACAACGCCTCGAGTACCAAACGCGGTGCAGCGTTGCCCGACAAAGTCGCGCGAGTGCGTAGGACTTCTTCGATCCGGCGCATGGTGATCTCTGGCGAGGCACCAGCGGCGGCGGCATGAAGCTGAGTTGCAAACTCTTTATTGATCAGCGAAACATCAGCGCCCCACTGCACCATCAAGACGTCGCGATAGAAGGACAGCAGATCAAGAAGGGCAAGATCTACTGCGTCCGATCGAGCTCTCTTTGCCCGGCGCTTTTGGGTCTTTTCTAAATCGTTGAGAGCCTTTGCCACTCCCCGGGCTTCAATCCCGCGTGCCCCCACGCCATAAACCTGACGCACATCCTCACGTTCTTGAGTGTCACGACCCTTGACGCTGTCCTTCATTCGCTCATCTGCGGTCTCAACAAATTGTGCGGCAGCTTCAATGCACGCATCCAACGTTGTCAGGGATGCCGGCAGATTCATCACATCGCTGTGCCGGTTACGCGTGTCCTCATCGCGGACGTAGCGCCGTGCCTGACCAATGTGGCCTTGTGAAATCCGTGCTGCGGCTGCCGCAAGCTCGGGTTCAGCGCCGTACTTGGTGATCAGCACTTCGGTGACTTCGCTCGCCGAGGGTGTGCGCAATGACACCACCCGACAGCGCGACTTAATCGTCGCGATGACATCTTGTAACGAGGGTGCGCACAAAATCCATACCGTGTGGGGTGCAGGCTCTTCGATGGCCTTGAGCAAAACGTTGGCCGGCTTCCAGTCCATTTGCTGCGACTCAAGGCGGTCGGCATCCTCCAAAATAAACACCCGCCACCTACCGCGAATCGGGGATCCCGATGCTTGTGCGACCAGCTCGCGAACATCTTCGACTCCGTAATGCACACCAACGGGTTCGGTCATGACGACATCGGGATGTGTGCGGTTTGCGACATCAAGGCAGTCTTTACATTGCCCGCAGCCCCCCTCTTTACATTGCAACGCTTGCGCAAATGCGCGAGCAGCAAGCGAGCGACCTGACCCCGGCGGGCCAACGAACAGCCAGGCGTGTGTCATCGCGGGGCCGGCTTGACCACCTAAAACGAGTTGCGCATCCGCCACTGCTACTTGGAGTTCGTGGGCTGCCATCTCTTGACCGACGAGGCCATCAAAAACGCTCATGCCTGGTCCAACAACTCAACAACGCGAGCTTGAATCAACGACTCCACTGAATCGGGTGACTGCGTCCCATCGACTACGAGATAACGCGAGGGTGCATGGGCTGCCAGATCGAGGAACCCTTGACGCACGCGATCGTGAAAGTCCAGTGACAACGCTTCGAGACGATCGGCGCCTTCAAAGCGCGACATTCCCACTCGGGGGTCGATATCAAGAACAA
>JBAXSF010000088.1:0-5580 GCA_037130835.1 Actinomycetes bacterium | reverse complement strand
ACGTCCGCTCCATCGACGTGGACTTCAACAGCCTCTGGCGATGTAGAAATGGTGATGACGGGTTCCGCGCTACGGCTGGCAATCACGTCACCATCAGAGATATCGATACCTTGATCCAGCATCCACCAGGTCATAGCCCGGTACAGCGCTCCGGTATCTAGGTAGGCACAATCCAAGGCTTTCGCCACTGATCGCGCGGTGGTGGATTTGCCCGAACCTGCCGGCCCATCAATAGCAACAACGAGATGGTCAGAACTCACCGATACACAACCCATCCGCTGTCAACAAGCCCTTGCGCCAAGGTATCCACCGACGCAGGAATGACAAAGACCGTGGCCAACCCGACAGGTTGTCCTGGTGAATGCTCAAGCGAGACGTCCTCGATGTTGACCCCCAGCAATCCCACAGCATCAAACAACGCAGCAAGGCGTCCTGGTTCGTCGGGAATGACCACCGACACACTCACGTAGCGTTGCGCAGATGAGCCGTGCTTTCCAGGAATGAGCGCTTGGCCAGCTTGACCCTTGCGCACTAAGTCGGTGGCCACTGCTGACGTGTTCGCCGATGGATCATGCAAATCACCACGCAACCGTGTTAGGTCGTCAATGACCTCACCCAGCAACGCATCAAGAGCCTGGGCATTGCCCTCAATGATTTGACCCCACAGGTCAGGATCCGAGCCCGCGATCCGCGTGACATCGCGCAGTCCCTGCCCAGCCAACGACAACGCCTCAGCATCTAATGCAACCAATCGAGCTGCGGTCGCACTAGCCATGATTTGCGGCAGATGCGAGGTCACCGCCACCGATTCATCATGTTTCTTAGCCGACATCACAATCTTGTCTGCTCGCACGGTATTGATGAGGTGCTCAACTACCTCTTGTGCAACATCTTGACCGCTGTTCGGGGTAATCACCCAAGGGCGCCCTTCAAACAGATCAGAGCGCGCACCCGTGGGACCAGACAATTCGCGACCAGCCAGCGGATGACCACCGATAAAGCGTTCGCTATCAGGGTGGTCTTGCACCTGTCGAAGGATGTGCTCCTTCAGGCTGGCCACATCAGTAACCACGGCACGCGAAAACTCATCCAAACTCGCGGTGACGACATCGGATGTGACTGCCGGCGGAGCAGCAACCACGACCAGGTCAACAGCGTCGGCGTCGGCGGCGTCCTTGCTTCCTGCACCCAGGCTGTGGGCTTGATTGAGGGCATCTGCATTGGGATCACGCAGGTGAACCGTCCAACCAGCAGAACTCAAGGCCAAACCAACACTGGTGCCGATCAGTCCAGTCCCCTGGATCAGCACGGTCAATGGCCGCCCTAGCGATGAACTCATTGGGCGAGGTCGCGACGCAGCACTTCGGCTCCGCGCAAGTAGACGTGGTGCACCGCAGAGCGCTCAAGGGTTGTTTCAACATGGGCCATCACCCGAATCACGCGCGGCAAGGCACCCTTAACGTCAATCTCAGAAGCACACATCAACGGGACATCACCCATGCCCAACTGTCGGGCGGCAAAGGCGGGAAACTCGCTGGTCAAATCCGGGGTGGCCGTAAACACCATGCTGATGAGGTCATCTGACGTCAAACCATTGCTGGTCAGGATCTCGGTGACAAGTTCAACGACAGCAGCAATCATCTCGTCGCGATCGTCAGCTTGGAGCTGTGTTGCCCCGCGGACAGCCCGTACGGCCATGATGATCTCCCTTAGTTAGCGGTATTAAGAGTACCGGTAACTACAGGCCAACCGACTCATACAGCGCGGCGACTTCGCTTTGTGTCAGCGGGCGGACACCGCCTGGGCGCATGTCACCAAGGTGCACGCTACCCACGCGCGTGCGAACCAACCGGTTAATGGGGTGACCCACCGCTTCCATGATTCGGCGCACGATGCGGTTACGTCCCTCATGCAAAGTGATCTCGACCAGTGATCGACCTTCAGCCTGCTGAACGACAGCAAAGTGATCAATCATCACTAGGCCATCTTCGAGCTCAATGCCGGCCATCAATGTCTTACCCACATCGCGAGCAATTTGACCTTGGACCTGACACAGGTAGACCTTTTCGATCCCCCATGACGGGTGGGTCAAGCGATTGCATAACTCGCCATCGTTAGTGAGCAGCAACAATCCCTCGGTGTCGGTGTCGAGACGACCAACGTGAAACAACCGCTCGCGGCGCTCACTGAAGAAGTCGCCGATGCACGGGCGGCCCATGTCGTCAGACATCGTCGTGACCACACCGGCTGGCTTGTTCAGCGCCAAGTACACATTGCCAGGTGCCACGTTGATTCGTTCGCCATCAACACGTACAACAGCGGTGTCCGGGTCTACACGAACACCCATGCGCTCCACGCGCTTGCCATCAACCTCTACGCGGCCTTGTGCAATGAGGTCTTCACACTTTCGTCGGCTACCAATACCGGCTGCAGCCAAAACTTTTTGTAGGCGAATGCCCGTTGATTCATCCATCAGTCGACCTGCGATCCGATCTCTTCTTCCAACGCACCCAGATCAGGCAGGTGCGGGGCAAGTTCTGGTAACTGCTCCAGACTTGACAACCCAATGCGTTCGAGGAAATAGGAAGTAGTCCGGTACAGGTGTGCCCCGGTTTCGTGCTCCATGCCGTCTTCTTCGACCAGACCGCGCGAGACCAGGGTGCGCATCACGCCATCAACATTCACACCACGAATGGCAGATACGCGCGCACGACTTACCGGCTGGCGATACGCCACCACGGCCAGCGTTTCTAGCGATGCTTGGGTTAGGCGAGCTTGTTGTCCATCAAGGACAAACCGCTCTACCCATGGCGCGTATTCGGCGCGGGTGTAAAACCGCCATCCACCTGCCACTTCACGCAGGTCAAATCCACGCTCACTGGACTCGTACTCGGCGGTCAGCTCCTTCAGCACAGCAACGACTTCGTGGAGTGGGCGTTCACTGATCTGCGCCAACATGATCTCGCTGGCAGGCTCGTCAACGACCATCAAAATGGCCTCAAGCAGGCCTTTGAGGGATACATCAAGAACATTGGGGGCCTCAACCTCGGTAACCGAGTCTCCCTCGACGTCTCCCAGGACTGCTTCCAGGACTGCTTCTGGCGAAGAATCGGGCGACTGCGAGGTCACTGGTCTTCCTCCAAGGCTACGCGGTCGGTGTCATCGTCGACGGGAACCGCTTCAACACCGCTAACACTAGCGGGTGGCTCATCCTCGTCGACAGGGTCAACGTCAAATTCCTCCGAGACCTCAATTTCGGCATCATCGTCACCGATCCAGCGCACCAAAAGATCCTGCAGCGGTGCGGCCTGTTCAAACGACACCACTCCCTCGCGAAAGAGCTCTAACAGAGCCAAGAAGCGAGCGACAACGGTCAAGGTGTCCGGTGCGTCCCCGATCAAAGCGCGGAAGGTGGCTTCGCGCTGGCGTCGCAGCCGATCAACCAGAATAGAAGCTTGCTCGCGCACGGAAACCCGCTGCATGTGGAGGTGCCCGGTGGCCACCTGTTCAATGGTCTTGGGCGTTAGGGCCCGCTCAGCCAGTGCAGCAAACTCCATCGCCCCCAAGCCCAGCAACACTTCGGGCAACAAACCGGCAAATTGGGGTTCCATCGAAACCGAGCGCGGGTGACGATGGATCTCATCGGCCATACGCTGCGAAAAGATCCCAGCGACTTCCTTGTAGGCGCGGTATTGCATCAAACGAGCGAACAGCAGGTCCCTGGCTTCGAGCAGGGCCAAATCCTCTTCGTCTTCGATCTCACCCGATGGCAACAACCGAGCAGCTTTGAGGTCCAAAAGCGTCGCTGCAACAACCAAGAACTCTGTGGCCTGCTCTAGCGGCCACTCCCCTTCGAAGGAGCGGATGTGAGCGATGAATTCGTCGGTGACCGTTGACAGGGCAATCTCGGTGATGTCGAGCTTGTGCTTCGAAATGAGTTGGAGCAGAAGGTCAAAGGGGCCCTCGAAAACAGCGAGGTGAACCTGGAAGCCAGAACCCTGATCAACGACGACAGAAGGGCCACCAGTTGGAACCTGTGGCTCAAGAGTTGCATCTGTCGTAGCGGTCACACAACAACCCTAACCAAGGGCCGAACCGCTCGTGGAGTGAACCTAGGAAATGCGAAACTACTTCTCGCGGACCATGAGTTCTCGAGCCAACTGGCGATAGGCATCTGCGCCATTGCTTGACGGTGCATACGAGGTGATGGGCTCGCCGGCAACCGAGGTCTCCGGGAACTTGATCGTTCGATTAATGACCGTATGGAATACCCCATCGCCAAAGGCATCGACCACGGTTTGTAGGACTTCGCGCGAGTGCACTGTGCGTGCGTCGTACATCGTCGCCACGATTCCTTCAAGAACCAATTCCGGATTGAGTCGCTGCTGAACCTTTTCGATGGTGTCCATCAGTAGGGCAACCCCACGCAAGGCAAAGAATTCGCATTCAAGGGGGACGATGACCCCTTGTGAGGCGGTTAAAGCGTTAACCGTCAGCAATCCCAGTGAGGGCAAGCAGTCGATGATGACGTAGTCGTAGTCATTCAGGACTGGCTTGATCGCGTCGGCCAGGATTTGTTCACGGGCGACTTCATTGACCAATTGCACTTCGGCAGCCGAGAGGTCAATGTTGCCTGGGATCAAATCCAGGTCCTTGACGTTGGTCTTGAGCAACACGTCATGAACAGTGACGTCACGAGAGGTCAGCAAGTTGTAAATGGTCTTATCCATGTCGTGGGGGTTGAACCCCAAACCAACGGACAGTGCACCTTGTGGGTCGAAGTCAATCAAGAGCACACGGCGTCCCGCTTCAGCCAACGCAGCACCCAGGTTGATTGTTGAAGTGGTCTTGCCTACGCCACCTTTTTGGTTACACATCGAGATGACTCGAGCTGGACCGTGCTTCTTCTTTGGCTTGGGCTCAGCGAACACAGGCATGGGTCGAAACGTGGGGCCAAGAGTTGGTTTACTCACCGGACTGATGCCTCTCCATGCTTGTATGTGTAGAGGGACAGTCTGCCTCGTGGCAGCGTCGACCGGAAGGCGTACCCCAAAAACAGGCGAATTAGCCCAACGCCCTCGGGTGGGCCTGCGCGTACACCTCACGTAGCCGGTCAATGGTCACCATGGTGTAAATCTGGGTCGTCGTTACCGAGGCATGACCCAGTAATTCCTGAACTACGCGCACGTCAGCCCCACCATCTAGCAGGTGCGTGGCGAAGGAATGTCGCATCGTGTGGGGTGAAACGGCACTGCTGATGGCCGCACGCTCAGCCGTTGACTTCAGGATCGTCCAAGCACTTTGTCGGGACAAGCGCCCGCCACGAGAGTTAAGGAACAAGGCACCACCGGTTGTCTTGCTTACCGTTGCAGCGGCCAGCCCGGGCCGACCGCGGACCAGGTAGGCATCCAAGGCTGCTTGGGCAAAACTTCCTACGGGCACGACACGTTCTTTGCCACCCTTCCCCTTGAGCCGAAGCAGCGAAGGATCGGAAATATCATCAACGTCCAACGCCACGACTTCAGAGATTCGCGCTCCTGTGCCGTAAAGCAATTCCAGCAGCGCCGAATCACGAACAGC
>JBAXSF010000087.1:0-5598 GCA_037130835.1 Actinomycetes bacterium | reverse complement strand
GAATGCGCCCACGTAGACCAATTGCTGCTTGCCAAAGATGAGAAACAGCACTAGGCAGCCGTACCAAAAAGCACCCAAGGCGTCTGATTGCGGCGATAGAAATATTCCCCAAAGCGAGTACAGGCCCCCAACAACGACGCAGGCTGCAACTAACGGCCTTCGATAGTGCCGAAATAGTTCAGAAGTTCCCAACGTCACAGCAGCGAAGTAGACCAGACCGTGTCCAGGCGGCACGAAACTAGGAACGCCAAACACTCCACCCAGCCGATAGGTGTACACATCCAACAAGGGTGAGAACACATACTCGATGACCGTCGCGAAGACAACAACGATTCCCACTTGCACACGCAGGAGTCGAGGGCTTTGCCACAACGCGCAGCCCAACACCATCCAGGTCGCAATCCCCAGGACCAATTGCCCTAATGCGGAACAGAACTGATCGAGGGCCAAAACGATCGTGATCCATCCCATGACCGCAAGGGCAGGCACTACCTGGCGTACATCAGCGCCGGTGATGGATTTGGCCTGGGACTTCACATGCTCAGCCTAGGCACAGCCAAGGGAAACAAATCTCAAGAAGGGCTGTTATTGCATCCCCTTTTGCAGGACTATGGAAAGGCACTACTTGAGGAGGTCGACCATGTTTGTCCGCGACGTCATGACTCCCACCGTTCTTACCTTGGGTCCAAGCCACACCCTGCGCGAAGCCGCTCAACAGATGGCAAATTCTCACGTCGGATCAGCAGTTGTTATTGATCCCGATGTCGGCGTGGGCATCATCAGCGAACGCGCCATCGTGATGGCCATCGCCGAGTACCAAGACCCTGATACTCAATTGGTCTCCCACCACTTGGCCCGCGATGCGGTTTATGCCGATCCGCAGTGGACATTGGATGCGGCCACCGACGCGATGCGCAAAGGTGGCTACCGCCACCTCGTCGTGCTTGACCACGGAGATGTCGTCGGAATTATTTCCCTACGTGACATCGTTCGAGCCTGGCAACCCATCACCCGCTAGTTGTCTTCGAACCAATCGCCCATGAACTAGTCGGCGCGAACATCGGGTGGCAACACCGCATCACTAGGCTTTTTGCTCGAAGCACCGGCGGGCTTGCGATCACTTTGTTCCACGGTGCCATCGGGGCGAACACTCAAGGTCCCTCTTGTGAAACGCTGAACGCGAGAGCCGTCAGCCTGTGTTTCAGCGTTGGCTAAGGGTGCACCAATTTGACACGGTGATACTGGGAAACACCACTCGTCAAGGAGTGGAGGCAATACTGACCGAGCTCCGCGCGCCTTGGACACCACAATCGCACCGCGCTCAAACCACGTAACCGATTCCCCACTCGCACGTCGCAGGGTGGCTGTGCCGGTAATGGGGAGCCCGAAGACAGCAGCCCCGCCACCATCGGCATAGGCCTGCCTAGTCTCGGCGGTGACCACGTAGGTGTTGCCGATCGCAGACACATAAATCGATCCACCGTCAAAATTGCGAATGCTCCACTCCGGCTGAGATTCGAGCGGCCCGATCGAATCCTTGGAATACCCCAAGGCTCCCCGCTCGGCTCCGGTGCTCACATAGCTCAAATACGCAGGAGCTTTTTGAATGGGGGCAGCGATGATAGCCGCCACGATGAGCGTGAAAATCCCCGTCGTCAGCCACGGAGTGAGTCGGTTGCGCGCACGGTGGCGATTCTTTGCGACAGTTGCTTCTCGAGCGGTTAGTTCGGCAGCAAATCGCTCATCAACTTGGGCGATGTGGCGGGCCTGTAAGAGTAATAGTATCCCCCAGCCGGCGGCTGCATAGAGCGGGACGGCCGCTGGGAGTGCGTACCTGTAGTCAAAAACTGACGTTGCGGATGGGATGAAGATCAATGCCGCTCCGGTGGCGGCTAATAGCACTGCATCCTCTCGGCGGGCACCGCCTTTACGTCGCTTACCTAAGGCGGCACCGGCGACCCCGAGCAACAAACACAAAAGTAAGAACAAGCCTTGCGTCCCCAGGACGGACTGCCAGCCGCGCAGGAACGTTGCCGCCCACGCCTGCAATGAGACATCCGCTTTGTCATCGGCAAAGTTGGAGCCACTCAAAACAATTTGCTGTCCAGGACGCGCAGGAGTGCGCGGGAAAGACCACCACGACGGTGGGCTGTCCTGGTAGCTGGCAAATCGCCCTGGCGAGAAATAATGAACAACGTCGTGCATCACTAATCGTGCATAATCGCCAGGCTGTTGGCGAACAACTGCAACGGCAAAGTCACGGGCAATAATTTCACGCTCAGCAGCACCTGGGGTTTTATCTGAGCCGGTAGCAATCCTGTTGAAGGGCGAGAGCCCATCCCAGGCATAGAAATTGCTGCCTGGGCGAATGTTCACCGGTGTGGAATCACACAATCTTTGTGCAGACTTGCTCAATGTCAATCGGGGACAATCGGCAATAGGCGCAACGCGCGCATAAAGGAACCGCCCATCACGCTGGATCGCAAACACCCCGTATGCACTTGAAAAGAATCCACAATAGAAAACGACTGGCACCGCAAATGCCCCGATGCAAGCAACCACGGGCTTCCAGCCCACTCGCCGCACCACTAAATAGGCGACAACGAGGGAAACTATGGGCACCGCCACGGTGCGCGTCAGGCTGGCCGCTGCGAAAAGGACGCCTACAACCAATCCAGAACCCAAAGTGAATTTTTGTCTGATAGCAACTAGGAGTGCCCCCATCACCAAACACGTGAAGAGAACTTCTGTCAACGCGACGTGCTCAATGAGAATCTGGTAACCATCGAGCAGCATCGGTGCTGGTACAGCCACCGCTAACCACACCGGTGCTTTCAATTCTATTAACGTCGCGTACAAAACAATCGCGAGAACAATGACAGCTAAGTGCTGTATCAAGGAAACAGAACCGATGTTTTGGGTCCAAGACATAAAGCGCAGGAACGCCGAATATCCGTACGGACGAACCCCTAACAACTCGCCAGACTGAGCTGCAGTCAGGTAGCGAAACGAGTCCCCATAGAACATCAGAACCGGTTGATAACCCACCATCGCAATGGCGCGCGGGACCAAAGAGATGACGATCAGCAGGGCGAAGGGAACGTGGACTAGCCACGGACGAGCGCGACGAACGGCGCTCTCCTCGCTCAGGGGAAGCATGTGTCTAAGCGTGCCCTATCCGCGCCCACAGACCAAGCACCCAAGCCCGAGCCTGAGCTTGAGCCTTTGCCTCAGGCGAAGGGGTGGATGACCAAACCGCTAGGCAACTTGGGCTCAAACCAGGTCGACTTAGGTGGCATCACTTCGCCGATGTCGGCAACTTCCATTAAATCAAGTACGGATGTGGGCGGCATGGAAAAAGCCACGGCCGCTCCCGCATCGACTAGGCGTTCCAATTCATCGGTACCGCGAATACCGCCAACGAAACTGATGCGCGTGCTGGTGCGCGGATCGTCGATAGCCAAAATCGGTCCAAGCACTTGATTTTGCAACATAGATACATCAAGCATCTCGAGCGGATTGGATGCATCGGGTGCGGCCTGGGTGAAGCGACAGCGGTACCACTGACCACCGGCATACATTCCAAACACATGTTGCTCAATGGGTGCAAGGGCTGAGTCAATGGGCTCAACGATGACGACTTCTTCCAGCTCAGCCAAAAACTCGTCAAAACTCTTGCCGGCCAGATCGTGCACCACTCGGTTGTAGGGCATCACGTTGACACTGTTGGTGGGAACCAACACTGCTAAGAATCCATCGAGGCCGTCCGCAAACTCCAGGCCCTTCGTGGCTGGATCCTTGGGCGCCAGGTCACCCTTGCGACGCTTGCGAACAACCGAGGCAGCCGCGCTTCGGTGGTGCCCGTCGGCCACGTAGGTGCGCGGGATGAATTCAAAGGCCTCAACAAGTTCAGCCAAAATCGATGAGTCATCAATCAACCACAATTCGTGGCGAATTCCATCGTCGGCGGTGACATCAATAACGCTGGGGCCGGCCATTGCCTCGGAAATGATGGATGCGATGACATCGTCAGCGCGGTAGGTCAAGAACACCGGCTCATCGTGAGCCCCCACTGAATCAATGTGGTTCACGCGGTCCAGTTCCTTGTCCGGGCGAGTGAACTCGTGGATGCGAATGTTGGTGCGGTCGTAATCATCAACGCTGGCTGAAGCAACGAGGCCGATCTGAACCAGTTCGCCCATGGTTTGACGCATGGCATACATCACTGGTACATCGGATCGGACAAAAGAGCCATCGGCCACTAACGCATCAAGGGCCGTCTTCGACTGGGCGTATGCCTGCGGGCTGTGCGAATCCGCACCTTCGGGCATATCAATCTCTGGTCGCGAGACGTGCAAGAACTGATTGCGACCGCCTTGAACCATCTGAGCTGCCTCTTGTGCGTTCATCACGTCGTAGGGCAACGACACCATGGAGTCGGCAACGGACGGGTTAACAGCAAGGGCCCTAAAGGGGCGAACAGCGACCATGACCTAAGGCTAACTAAGCCCGAATCACCATCACCGCGGAGTCTGCGTGAGCCAGTACCGATCCGCTCACGGAGCCGAGAACAAGTCCAGCGAAACCGCCGCGACCGCGCGAACCCACCACCGTCAGGACTGCTTCCTTGGACGCTTCAATGATGGCTGCGGCCGGACTGGCCTGCTCCAACCGCTCAATGATTTCCACCGATTGGTCCGTCGCCTGCAATTCCGCCAGGCTCTGGTTCAACAGCGCCCAACCTTCATCGACCTCACTGGCGCGAACACGATCAAAATCTTGACCCGAGTTGACAAGTGTTCCAGCAAAGGAAGTGGACCACGCATGAACCATCAGCAACGAAGCACCTCGCAGCTTGGCTTGCGCAAAAGCCTCGCGAAGGGCTGCGAGTGATGCGGGAGAACCGTCGACTCCCACGACCACCTGGTGGCCAGAGGTTGGACTGGAGTCGCGAACCACAACCACTGGACACTGGGCGTGATGAGCGATCTGTTGACTGGTTGAACCCAACACTGCACTTCGCAATCCGCCTCGACCGCGACTACCGACGACAACCATGATCGCTTCGGCAGACAAATCCAAGACGTGGCCCGCTGGTGATCCGCTGGCTAACACCCCAGACACCGAAGCGGTCGTGCGAGTAGCCGTTGCTGTTACCAGGTCATCGAGCCAAGCTTGTGCCAATTCCTCGGCCTCATCATTGAGGGCACCGGCTTGAATCATGTCCGGCACGGCACCTGCCATCGCGGGAGTGGCATAAGAGTCTGGGTTCCACGTGTGCGCGAGCACCAAGTCCGCACCCACGAGTTCGGCTTGACCAATAGCCCAGCCCAAGGCGGCCTGTGATTGTTCGGATCCGTCTACTCCGACGATGATGCGCGATTCAACCGCTGACATAGATGCAGATCTCCTTCATGGGATCGCGAGCGTTCTCACTGGTGGAGTGCCATCATGCCGTGCACCAACCCGAGTGGCCGGCGAACGAACAATAAGGGGACTTTGGGGCGGTAGAGGCAAGCCAATCCCTGTGGTCTAACCTTGACCTACCGACGCGGGGTGGAGCAGCTCGGTAGCTCGCTGGGCTCATAACCCAGAGGT
>JBAXSF010000086.1:0-5634 GCA_037130835.1 Actinomycetes bacterium | reverse complement strand
CCGACGTGCATGGGCTTGAGCGCGCCGAGGGCATTGGGCTTGCGAGCAAACGAGACGTTCAACGGTGCCAAGAAGATATGGGCGTGCTTGCTGTAGAGCACGATGAGCAGGAAGACCAAAACCACAGCAATTTGGAGCAAAATTCCAACGGTTTCCAGAGTCTCGTTGGTTGACTCCCCTAAGGGTTCGAGTAATCCAGCCGTCCACTCGCTGACGAAGGCGCCACTCTTGAACGGAAACACTCCGGTGTTGATCTGCGCACCGCGGTACAAGAAAAGTGTCCACACGACGTTGAAGATCATGAACAGGACGAGCCACGCAGCACCCAGATGTGATCCGTAGAAGCGAGAAGAACGCCCCTGTCGGCCAGGATTGTTCTTGATGCGGATCGCAGTGAACATGATGACGGCAACAAGGACCAAAAGTCCGAAGAGGTCTTCAGCAAAGCCAACGATGGGCCAGGTGCCGATCACGGGAACGTGGAAGTCAGCAACAAAAAGTGCACCGTAGGCCTCGATGATGGTCAGACTCAAAACGAGGAATCCCCAGAAGGCGAGGAAGTGGGCAAGACCGGGGATCGTCCACTTCAAGAGCTTGCGTTGACCCAGTACTTCTTCAAGTTGAGCAACGACAAACTTCTTGGGCTGATCTTCACGAGCGAGCGCGGGTTGCCCGGTCATCCCTAGGCGGTAGAGGTAGCGCGCGCGCGAAAGGGCGGCGCCCAAGAGCACAACAGTGAGCCCTAAACCGAGCACTAGGCGCACGGTCATGTTGTCCACGTGTAAATCCTTCTTACCTCAGGCGCCCTCGGTGGTGCGCTCGTCCCCCTAGCGTAATCAACCCCAGGGCCACGAGCGCGACGGCTGACCGAGGTTAGGAGGTGCTGATCCCCACACCGTCAATGCGGACGGTCTTGCCGGAGATTGTGGAGACGACCTTGACCTTGCCCGACTTGGAGCTAAAGCGGGCTGTAGTAACCAAGCCTCGCGCCGAAGAACCCGACTTCTTCAGCGAGTACGTGCCGATCTTGGTGCTGCCGACATAGACGGCAACCGATCCACACGAAGAGCATTTTAAAGCCAGGACCGAGACTTGGCGCACACCACTCTTCGAGGAGGTGATCAGGTACTTGTTGCTGCTCGTGGTGGAGTAGTAGGTGCGGTTGAGGTAACCGCTGGCAGAGGTCGAACTGCTCCAACCCGAGCTCTTGGACAGGGAGTGATCGTCAATAGGCACGACGGTGCACTTCGATGACGATTTGCTCGAGGTGCGACCCGCCTTGTCAGTGGCTGTGGCCCTGAAGCAGTAACGCGCACCGGCAGTTGCGGTACCTGGGTAAGTGGCACTGGTACCGGTGGTGTCGGTCTTCCAGGCAGTCCAGGTGCCACCATCCTTTTGGTGCTCCACATCGTAATTGCGAACTCCCGATCCTGAACCGTCGGAACCTGACCATTTAACAGTGAAACTGGATGCCGACTGGAACGTTGCCGTGGGTGCCGTCATGGATGCTGTGGGGTTGGTGGTGTCCAGACCGTTGAGGCATGACGCCCCGTTGTGTTTGTCAGAGTTAGTTCCGTCAATGCAGGTGGTGTTGTTCCACGTAATGGCGCTGAGGTTCGCCGTGGAGTCGTTCGTCGCATTGCGCAAGCTTGCGTTAGTCAAGTCTGCTGAGTACAAGCTGGAGTACTTCAGGTCGGCGTTTTCCAAGGAGCTGCCCTTGAAGGACGCATCGCTACCATTGAGATAGGTCAGGTTTGCGTTATCCAAGGTGGCATTTTCCACACTGGCGGAGGTCATGATCGCGTTGGCGAAACTGGCGTAGTTGGCCTGCGTGCGTGTCATGGTGGCGCCATCAAGGTTCGCGCGAGTGAAGTCCGCGTCGTATGCCGTTGTATCGGTGAAGTTTGCTGCTACCAAGACCGCGTTGGTGAAGTTTGTCCCGCTCACATCAGCACCCGTGAAGTTGACATCGGTGAGGTTGTAGTTGGAGAAGTTCTGCGAATCAAGCCCAGCGCCCGTGAGGTCGGCGCCTTGACCCAAGAGGTAGCCGTTCACCAAGTGCCAGGACGTAGGCAGTTGCCTGGGAGTTCCGCTAATGCCACCGGATGAGACCCCAGCCATCGTCGCGCGGTTGAAGTTTGCGTCGGGCAAACTTGCGTAGCTCAGCCGCGCGTTAGTGAGGTCGGACAGCGTGAGAGTGGCGTTATCCAAGTTGGCTGAGCTGAAGTCTGCACCCCGCAGCGATGCGCTCTGCATGTAGGCGTACGAAAGGTCCGCACCAGTCAAGATGGCATCATCGAGGTCGAGGAAGCTCAGATCTGCGTTGAACAAATTTGCTTCTGGGCCGATCAGGTAGCCGCTGGTCAACTGCCAGCTAGTCGGCAATGCGGTTGGCGTTCCGACGATTCCTCCCGAAGTGACGCCAGCGAGCGAGGCACCCGTGAGGGTTAGCCGGGTGACCGTGGCTTCGGTGAGGGTCGAGTCTGTCATCGTGGCGTCGGTCAGATTGACATCAGTGAGATCAATTCCGGTCAAGTCTGCGGTATTCAAATTAACTGTTGGGCCCAAAAGGAATCCGCTCACGAGCTTCCAGTTTGCAGGCAGAGTCGGTTCTTTCCCAACGTCGGTTCCGCCGGTCATGCCACGTGCGGACACAGCGGAAAAAGTAACGTTGGCGAAGTTGGTCAGATCGATATTCGCCGTCGATAGCAGGGTGGAAGCAAACGTGGAGTTGCTGAATTCAGCGCCGTCCAGGGTGCTCCCAACCAGTGTGCCGTAGTTGAAGTTGGCGTTGTGAATAGTGGCATCCCCAAGCTGTGAGTATCCAACGTTTGCATGATCGAAATCACAATCGTTCAAGGTCGCAAAAATTGCTCCCCACTGACCGCCGGTTGCATAGTTGAATGCGGCACCAGTTGCATCAGCGGATACCAAGTTCAGTCGTAAGAGGTTGGCCCCGGTGAAGTTGGCTCCGATGATGGTCGCGCTGGTGAGGTTGGCATCAGTCATGGTCGCGTTCACAAATTGTGCGCCACCTAGAAGTTCGCCAGAAAGATTGGCACCGGTTAAGTCGCAGCTGCTCCAGTTCACGTTTGGTCCAGGGACGGGGTCGGAGACGGCTCCTGTGCCGGGGGCAATCGTGGGGCAGTCCGCAGAGGGCTCAACAAGAATTCCATCAACGACCGACCAGCCCGAGGGGAAAACGGTGGCCGGACTCGCTGTCGATCCGGTAATTCCACCGGAGGTGATGTTGCTCAACGTTGAACCGGTGAAGTCAGATTTTCCGACGTAGGATCCGGCCATTCGAACATTGATCACAGTGGCGTTGATAACTGTTGATGTATTGAAATTGATTTTCCGCAGGTCAGCACCGGTGAAGTCAGCACCCGTGAAGTCAGCGAGATAACCGTTGAACGATGTCAGCGTCGCATTGGTGAAGTTGGTCCCGATAAACGTGCCTCGTGGTCCAACAGCGTCCGTCAGATTCGCGCCATCTAAATTCGCGCCATCGAGAGTTGCGTCTTGAAGGTTTGCTCCGGTGAGGTCGCACCCGCTCCAGTCCACGCCGGACGAGGCTGCAGGAGTCACGGCGAAGGTGACGGGGTCAACCGTGGGACATGTGACGGCGAGCGCAGCCGTCGGATTAGCAAGCGCTAAGCCACTCGTGGCCAGTACGGCAACTAGGGCAATGACGACATTTCGACGGGTACGCGTGATCATGACTTCTCCTCGACCCGATCGCCGGCTGCGACCGTAGGTAAGACGGTAGAGGCTGGAGCCAGGTTCACGCCTCAGCCAAAGGGTTAGGAAGTGCTTCGGCACCCCAGGGAATAGGCTTGACCCTGCGCCGGTTAGTATGAGTGAAGTTGCGCCACATCGACTCAACCTTGAGAATAGGCCAAGCCGGGTGGGGGGACTTCCCCAGATAAGAACCAGTAATTCGGAGGCAAGACATGGCTCGTGCCGTAGGCATCGACCTAGGAACCACCAACTCTGTGGTGGCCGTACTCGAAGGTGGCGAACCCACCGTTATCGCTAACGCCGAAGGATCGCGCACCACCGCGTCCATCGTCGCGTTCGCCAAAAATGGTGAAGTGCTGGTGGGTGAAGTCGCCAAGCGCCAAGCCGTCACCAACGTGGACCGCACGATTCGTTCGGTCAAGCGCCACATGGGCACCACGTGGAAGACCGCTGACATTGATGGCAAGGCGTACTCGCCACAAGAAATCAGTGCGCGCGTTTTGCAAAAGCTCAAGCGCGATGCAGAGGCGTACCTCGGTGAACCCGTCAGCGACGCGGTCATCACGGTGCCGGCGTACTTCAATGACTCCGAGCGTCA
Source organism: Actinomycetes bacterium (assembly GCA_037130835.1). Classification (GTDB taxonomy): domain Bacteria; phylum Actinomycetota; class Actinomycetes; order UBA12327; family UBA12327; genus AcAMD-2. Next base: position 1,295 of record JBAXSF010000086.1, on the reverse strand, counting down.
AGCAACGAAGGAAGCCGGCGAGATCGCTGGACTCAACGTCTTGCGCATCATTAACGAGCCCACTGCAGCAGCACTGGCGTATGGCTTGGACAAAGCTGATGTGGAACAAACCATTTTGGTATTCGACCTCGGTGGTGGAACCTTCGACGTGTCACTGCTCGAAATTGGCGACGGCGTGGTCGAAGTCAAGTCCACCAGTGGCGATAACCAACTCGGTGGTGACGACTGGGACCAGGCGTTGGTAGATCACCTCGTCACGACCTTCCGGGCGGCCAATGGCATTGATTTGGCCAAAGACAAGATGGCGATGCAGCGCATTCGTGAGGCTGCCGAAAAGGCCAAGATTGAGCTGTCGAGTTCGCAGCAAACCTCGATCAACCTGCCCTACATCACGGTGGATGCCGAGAAGAACCCGTTGTTCTTGGATGAGCAGATCACTCGCGCGCAGTTTGAGTCACTGACTGCCGACCTTCTTGCGCGCTGCAAGGCACCCTTCGAGCGCGTCATCAAAGACGGCGGCGTGAAGGTGGCTGACATTGATCAGATCGTTCTGGTCGGTGGATCAACGCGTATGCCCGCAGTGACCGAATTGGTCAAGGGCTTGACCGGCGGCAAGGAGCCCAGCAAGGGCGTCAACCCTGACGAAGTCGTTGCTGTCGGAGCTGCCCTACAGGCCGGTGTGCTCAAGGGTGAAGTCAAGGATGTTTTGCTCCTCGACGTCACGCCACTGTCACTGGGAATTGAGACCAAGGGCGGCATCATGACGCGCTTGATCGAACGCAACACGACGATCCCCACCAAGCGTTCAGAAATCTTCACCACTGCTGATGACAATCAACCGTCTGTGCAGATTCAGGTGTATCAAGGCGAGCGCGAATTGGCTTCGGCCAACAAGCGACTTGGCACCTTTGAACTCACGGGATTGCCGCCGGCACCCCGTGGTGTTCCGCAAGTCGAAGTCACCTTTGACATCGACGCCAACGGCATCGTGCATGTGACGGCCAAGGACCTGGGAACTGGCAAGGAACAGTCCATGCAGATCACTGGTGGTTCGGCACTGTCCAAGGACGAGATCGACAAGATGATGCGCGATGCTGAAGCGCACGCTGATGAAGATCGCCAGCGTCGCGAGGAAGTTGAAATTCGTAACACCGGTGAATCCCTGGTGTACTCGACTGAGAAGTTCATCAAGGAGAACGAAGACAAACTCCCAGAAGATACTCGTGGCGAAGTCGAGTCAGCGTTGGCTGAATTGAAGACCACCCTCGAAGGCAACGACATGGATGCCATCAAGG
>JBAXSF010000085.1:0-5670 GCA_037130835.1 Actinomycetes bacterium | reverse complement strand
GCTGCGGAGAGGGTTGGGTGCCACGGCGATAAGACCAAGACCTCGCGAGCAAAGTGTTCGCGCACGCGGGGGACTTCGCTGTGTGTGCCAACCGCGATAGTGCTGACCGGTAACGCCGAGGCTTCGCGAGCTAACTGGTCATTACCAAATCCGTAACCGTTGCCTTTGATGACGGGAACGATGCTGGAGTCTTGGGCAATGGTGCGCGCGAGATGATCACGCCACTGCTGGCCATCAACGCGAAGACAAAAACTCACGTGCTCATCCTCTCGCGAAACGTGTTATCGGCGCGCTAAGTACAGCTTGATGGCTCGGTGCAAGATGGGCTGAACCGGCAAATCAAACTCCCCGATGTATTCGCTGGCCTGGCCGCCCGTGCCCAACTTAAAGCGAATAAGTCCGAAAAGGTGGTGGTTGGGGTCAAGGCTGTCACCGATGCCCCGAAGGTCGTAGGTGTGGCAGTTGCTGGCGTGCGCGGCTTGGATCATGGCCCACTGAACGGCGTTACTGGGGCGGAAATCGCGGCCCGCGGTTGTGGAAGCGCCGTAGGAATACCACGCGTGCCCGCCGACTGTGACCAACGTGGTCGCGGCCAGAACGCACCCATCTTTCTTGGCGAGGAAGAGCCGCAAGCGGGCGGGATCTTCGGCTTCCATGGCCTTCCACATGCGTTCGAAATAGCGCAGGGGGCGAGGCGTAAACCTGTCGCGTTGAGCCGTTTCGACATACACCGCATGGAAGTCTGCGAGGTCGTCGAAGGTTCCCTCGATCACCTCGACGCTGGATTTTTCAGCCTTACGAATGTTGCGACGCCACTCTTGGTTCATACCGTTGAACAGATCGTCAACGCTCTTGGCACGCAAATCAAGTTGAAAAACAAAACGAGGTTGAACATCGCCGAAGCCATCGCCTTCGGCTACTTCTTGGTGCCAGCCCAAGGCACGCAACTGTGTGACGAGAGCAGTGGCCTGGTCGTTTGAAGCCTCGGGAACCACGTCCTGCAATTTCGCGCTGGAGTTGGCAATCGCATCTTTGATCGAGTGGGCAGACCATTGACGCACAATCACGGGCGGACCCATTTTGATGGTGAAGACTTTCTTGCTCTTGAGGTAAGCGGTTAACGGGTTCACCCAGTGCGCTGCCGGACCTGGGGTCAGAGTAGGGAAAGTAGGTCCCTCGGGGAGGTAGGCCAAGGACCACTTCAGTCGCGGGATGGGCCGGTACAGGACTAAGGCCGCGCTGACTAACTGTTCACCGTCAAACCAGCCCAAGGATTCATGGCGCCAGTCAGCCTTGACCTGTCCCCAGGCAGGGGTTTGGAGGAAGGAAATCGAGCTCGAGCCAGCCTGGGCCTGGATCCAGTCCAAGTGCTGTTCTGGGGTGAGTGGGCGAACCGTCAGGTCGGAGGTGGTGGAGTTCGCGGACACCCCTCAACCCTAGCCACCAATTGACCAGATTCGGTCATCCCTAGGCGCCCCGATAACTCACCGGATTTTCTCCGCCTGTTCACCTTCTCTTTGCTTTGTCGTACGCCTAGCCCGACATCTTTAGGACATTACGAGCCCAAGGAGGTGTGCATGTCTGATCCACGCGTTGTCTTTCTCGGCGGTGATGGCTCGACACCCCAGGGCCTGACCTTTGCTGATCTGGCACATGATGAGAGTTCGTCGTGGGTGATGTGGCGAGTGCTCACCGCTAACAATCGCGATGTTGGTCGCTGTCAAAATCTTTTTAACGATCACGAATCCAGCGTTTCTGATTTCTTGAACTTTAAAGCCAATGTTCAGCGGCTTGAGCCGGTAATTTCACATGCACAGGCCGGCCTTGAATGGACATGGGTTCTGCTGCTGGACGAAAAGCCAGTGGCCCGGAGTTCACGAGGCTACGAACGTTTACGCGAATGTCACTACAGCTTGACCCAATTTCTCAACGCGGTGCCCGTTGCTGTGGTTGTCGACGATCCGGCCCACATGGTGCGGCAACGCCGTGAACACGCAATCCCTGGGACGTTTGAACCTTTTGCGGAGGCACTGTGAGCACGACCGCGGTGAAGCCACAACCTGACGCAGACGTCAAACCTCGGGAAGTTCAAGAGCGCGTAGGACTTCCCGACCGGATTTTCCGAGGGATTACGCGTGCCAGCGGGATCACCGTGCTGACCATCATGTCGCTGGTTGGTTTGTTCTTGGCTTTTCGGGCGAGTGAGGCACTTCGTGCACAGGGCTTCAAGTTCCTCACTGATCAAGCGTGGGAACCGGACTCACGAAACTTCGGCATCTCAGCCATTTTGATTGGAACGTTCCTGATCGCACTTGTTGCGATTACAGTTGCTGTGCCGCTTGCGATTGGTACGGCGCTTTACATCTCTGAATACGCGCCTCGTCGCTCTAAGCAATTGCTCATAAGCCTGGTGGACCTCATGGCGGCGGTGCCCAGCATCGTCTATGGCCTGTGGGGTTTATTCCTCCTGCAGGGACGAGTGACGGGAATTTCTCGCTGGCTGACCACGCACTTTGGCTGGGTTCCTTTTTTGCATGTGGACGGTTTTGATTCATCGGATCCGCTGGCCGGACCAGCGGGAACCTTGACTTCCTCAACCTTTATCGCCGGAATTGTCGTTGGGCTGATGGTTACTCCCATCGCCACATCCGTGATGCGCGAGGTATTTTCGCAGGCACCAGCGGGAGAGCGTGAAGGCGCCTTGGCGCTGGGCGCAACCAAATGGGGAATGATCCGATCCGTGGTGCTGCCCTTCGGTAAGGGCGGAATTATTGGCGGAACGATGTTGGGTTTGGGACGCGCGCTAGGCGAAACGATCACGGTCTACTTGATTATTTCGCCGATCTTCTCGATTCAGCCGCACATCTTGGAAACTGGAGCGAGCTCCATCGCTGCCACGATCGCTGGCAAGTACGGGGCGGCTAGCGCATTCGGAACATCCGCGCTTTTCGCGGCTGGCTTAGCACTCTTCCTGGTCACACTTGTCGTCAATTTCATCGCGGCTTCCATTGTTGCTAATAGTCGATCAGGGGCGGTCAGCGATGCCTGAGTTAAACAATCCAGAAGATCCCTTCACCCGACGAGTGACCGGGCCAGGAACAACAGTCGTTGCCACCGTCTCCGCGGACGCACCGGCTACTCGGCCACGATCAATCTCGGGACTTCGTCGCTCTGACTTGCTGGCCTTGGGCGGATCGGTGGCGGCCTCGCTGAGCCTGGTCACGCTCCTCTTCACTCAGCTTGCGCCACTTTCTGGGCCAGTAGGTTTTGTGGTTCTGTCTTACGCCACGTTCCTTGGGATCTACGCATTGCTCATCTCCTTTGACGAATCTGGTCCGGTGGTTCGCGACCGCATTGTTGCCGCTGTCGTACATTCCCTGGCGTTTCTTTTGCTTGCCGCGTTGCTCGTCATCGTTGCTTTTACTGCTTACCGCGGAATCAAGGCTCTCGTACACATCAACTTCTTTACGCAGGACCTGACGAATGCTGGTCCGCTGGATCCCCTGTCGGTGGGAGGCATTAGCCACGCAATCGTGGGCACCCTGATAGAGATCACGATCGCACTGGCCATCGTCATTCCCTTGGGTATTACCTGTGCCGTGTTCCTTAATGAAATTCCAGGAACGTTTGCGCGCTTTGTCCGCACGATTGCCGAAGCGATGACGGCGCTGCCCTCGATCGTTGCCGGCCTTTTCATCTACGCAACCTTGATCTTGATTCTCGGCTTGCCGAAGTCAGGACTCGCTGCCGCATTGGCGATTAGCGTGATGATGCTTCCGATCATTATTCGAGCGGCCGACGTAGTGCTCCGTCTAGTTCCAGGATCACTCAAAGAAGCATCACTGGCTCTCGGCACCGGCCAATGGCGCACGGTGTGGCACGTAACGCTGCCAACAGCTCGGTCGGGCTTGATGACTGCTGTAATTCTGGGAGCTGCGCGCGGGATCGGTGAAACATCTCCTGTTCTCATCACGGCTGGTTACACGGCATCCATGAATACGAACCCCTTTTCCGGCCCCATGGTTTCGCTTCCACTTGCGGCATTCAACTTGGTGGGCAACCCCCAGGTCACCTCAATTCAGCGCGCTTTCGGCGCAGCGATGACCCTCTTACTCGTGGTCCTTGTGTTGTTTGTCATTGCTCGAATTATTGGTGGGCGTGGTGCAGGAAACCTCACCAAACGTCAAGCCGCTCAGCGGGCAAAGGAATCAGAACGAGATGCCACTCGATTTAGTCAACGAGATGCCAACACAACAGGGAGTACCCGCACATGATCGGCCAAGACTTGGGTTTTGTTAAGCGCCGCCGTGGCATTACCACTGCTATTGCAGTGGGCCTTTCAGTCATGATCGTGATGGTGGGAAGTCCGGCTCAGGCAGCTAGCTATGTACCTGTCAGTGGTGCGGGCTCGACGTGGAGCCAAGTCGCACTGGACCAATGGCGTCGTAACGTTGTGCAGTACGGGATCAAAGTCAACTACGCGGGTACAGGCTCATCGGATGGCCGAAACCAATTCCGCAACGGCACGGTGGATTTCGCCGTGTCTGAAATTCCCTATGGCCTCAAAGATGGAGGCGTTGTTGATAGTCCGCCATCGCGCGGGTACGCGTACATGCCCATCGTTGCCGGTGGAACGTCGTTTATGTACAACCTGGTTATTGGTGGCAAGCGCGTCACCAACTTGCGACTGTCCGGCGCCTCTCTAGCTGGAATCTTCACCGGCAACATCAAGAATTGGAATGATCCAAAGATTGCAGCGGATAACCCTTCCCTTGCGCTGCCAGCACGCAAGATCGTTCCAGTAGTTCGCTCCGACGGTTCGGGTACGACAGCTCAGTTTTCTACTTGGCTGAGCGCGCAATACCCCAGTTTGTGGAATGCCTACTGCGTGAAGGCAGGACGGAACTCACCCTGCGGTGTCACGTCGAACTATCCGGTTGTCCCGGGCGGCGGCTTTACCGCTCAGTCCGGTTCCTTGGGAGTCTCGGGCTATGTATCCCAGGCCGCCAATGATGGGACGATTACCTACGTCGAGTACGCCTATGCCCTGAACACGGGATTCCCGGTGGCCAAGGTGCTCAACAAGGCTGGTTACTACACCGAACCAACCGCATCCGCTGTGGCGGTTGGGCTCCTTGGGGCCACTGTGAATAACGATTCCAAGTCCCCTGCCTACCTCACCCAGCAACTAGGCGGGGTCTACAACAACTCGGACCGGCGCACCTACCCGCTGTCTAGCTATAGCTACATGGTGGTGCCAACGCGCCAAGAGTTTGGTTTTAGTTCAGATAAAGGCTACACACTAGGCGCTTTTGCGTACTACTTCTTGTGTCAGGGTCAACAGCAAGCGGATGTTTTGGGCTATTCGGCCCTTCCAATCAACTTGGTGAAGGCAGGGCTTGAACAGGTGAAAAAGATCCCTGGTGTCGACGTGAAGAGCGTTGATATAAAAAAGTGCAATAACCCCACCTTCTCGAGCTCGGGTGCCAATCTCGTGGCCAAGACTGCTCCTTATCCGCCCGCTTGCGACAAGCTGGGAGCGGCGCAATGCACGACTGGAACGGGTGGGCAGCGCAACACTTCGACAGCTGCGACGAAATCTGATTCTTCTTCCTCTACATCTGGAACCAGTGCCGCCTCAACCGCGACGACAACGGGCACGGTGAATAC
>JBAXSF010000084.1:0-5732 GCA_037130835.1 Actinomycetes bacterium | reverse complement strand
ATCGCCCAGCCCCATTCCCCCAGCCATACCCACCGCCAGCGCAACCACGTTCTTCGCTGCCCCACCGAGTTCGACTCCCAGCACATCGGTATTGGTGTACGGGCGGAAGTAGGCCGTTGACGTGGCTTGCTGGACTTCCGCCGCGTACTGCGGATCGGAAAAGGCTACGACGCAGGCTGCGGGCTGGCGCTGCATAATTTCGCGGGCCAAGTTCGGCCCACTCAAGACGCCAATGCGATTGGGGTCGATTCCCGTGACCTCATGGACCACTTCTGTCATGCGCAAGGAGGTTCCTAGTTCCAGCCCCTTGATCAAACTCAAAACAATGGCGGTGGGTGGGATGTGCTCGCGCCATTCCACCAGACGACTACGCAAGACTTGGGCCGGAATCGCCAGGACGACGATGTCCGCACCGCGCAGAACTGTCGCGACATTGGTGGATGCCCACACGGAGGTTGGCAGTTTCAAACCAGGATGGAATGCGGGGTTGACGTGGTCATTGGTAATGGATTCGACGATGAACTCATCGCGTCCCCAAATCACCACATCGTTGCCTGCATCGGCTGCGATTTGGCCAAAGGCTGTGCCCCAAGAGCCGGCGCCAAGAACGGCTAACCGTGCCATGCGCTGCCTCCTAGGAATCGCGATCGTTGAAGGTATGACCGTACCGCCTCACGGTCGCGAACCGGCCGGATAGGGCTGACGCGCCACAGATCCGCCAGTGGCAAGATCACCCCATGGCCTCGTGGTGTGCAGTAGTGCCGGTGAAGCGACTCGATCGGGCAAAATCACGTCTCCATCTGAGTGAAGCGGGGCTCCCAGATTCACGTCGTCCTGACCTTGCCTTGGCATTTGCTTGCGACACGGTCAGTGCCGCATTGGCGAGTTGCGATCACGTGGTTGTGATCACTAACGACACTCGTGCAGGGCAGGTTCTCGCCGACTTGGGTGCCGTGGTCATCGCTGACGAACCTGATGCCGGAATCAATCCAGCGCTCACGCACGGTTTTGCTTTTGTGCAATCACGCTGGCCAGGTAGTGGAACCGCGGCCATCTCCGCCGACCTTGCTTGCTTACAAGCCGATGACCTTCGACATGCGTGCGCTACTGCTGATGACTTCGCTGCGCCTTGCTTTGTCAGCGATAGCGCAGGGACGGGCAGCACGGCCTTCTTTAGTCCAGCCGGCACCGCGTTTGAGCCTGCCTTCGGTCACCGTTCGCGAGCACAGCACCGGGTGTCGGGGATTCGGGAAATAACCGGACCCCGATTGACCACCCTGCATCGCGACATCGATACCGCTGCCGACCTGTGGGATGCCCAGCGCATCGGCCTCGGCCAGCATTCGTTGGCGGCAATTTCCTCTTCCACACAGCAGTGAGGGGCTGAGCCAAGCGGCCCAACCCCTCACCGTAAAAAGTGGTGAAACTACTTCTTCTTTGCGGTCTTCTTGGCAGCAGCCTTCTTCGGTGCAGCAAGCTTCTTTTCGCCGCTGACGATCTTCTTGAAGTCAGCGCCGGCCTTGAACACAGGAACAGTGGTCTTCTTCACATTGACGATGGCACCGGTCTGCGGGTTGCGTGCGGTGCGGGCCGCACGGGCACGGGCCTCAAACTTGCCAAAACCGGTGATGACGACGGGGTCACCCTTGGCCAAACTACGGTGGACGATGTCAATGAATGCTTCGAGTGCATCGCCGGCAGCCGACTTGCTGGTTCCGGTCTTTGATGCAAGCTCAACGATCAGCTCAGCCTTGTTCACGTTTTCCCCTTACAAATATTTTTCGGGTGGATTCCCGTCAGCACAACCTAAGGGCAATCCAGCATTTCCTCAACAGCGACTCGCCGCAAACCCTTATTCCATAAAGGGAATCTCATCCCCTTCCGCAGGGGTCCTACAGCGGCTTTCGGGCGGTCGCCACAATGCGCACATACTCTACGTCGTACTTTGGGGAGCCTGGAACGGCCTGGGCTGCGCCAATTACCGCATCACCAGCAGCCTGAATGAATTCATCATGACGAGCATCGTCAATATCCGACAAGTAGGCGAACAGCACTTGGCTGGTGAGTAAACCTCGCAAGGCCGCAGCACCTTCCATCGGTCTGATTTGTGAAACCAACTGCACGTCAGCGTCAACAAAACCAGCATCAGCAAGTAGCGCGGAATAGGTCGCCACATCGGGGAAAAACCACCGCGGCGGTCCCCCACCAAACTCCACAGCCAGTGGATCCAGTGTCTTTCGCAATCCATCGACTTGGCCGCGACCACCAAACTCCACACACCACTGACCACCTGGCTCTAGCAGGTCACGAGCTGCCTGCAACACCGACAACTGGTCGGCTTCGGGGACCCAATGCAAGCAGGCGGTCGACACAATCGCCGCGAACGGCCCTAGCGAAGCAAGCGCTGCTAAATCCTGAGCCGGCGTGACCTGGAAAAACAGCTGGGACTGGCCGTAATGGCTGGCTTGGGCGGTCGCCACCATGGATGCGTCGGCATCCACCCCAAGAACGCTGCCAGTAGGCACCCGGTCAACCAGGCCTGCCGTGAAGTTGCCGACGCCGCAGCCGATATCCAGAATGCGGCCATGGGGCGCCAGCGGCTCAAGCCGCTCTAAGAGCACATGGTCAAAGGCCCGATGATGAGCAGTGTGATCGGCGTAGTGCTCGCCGTTCCATTCCACCTAGCGAGCAGGAGTAGTCGGAAGCCAAGAGGGGCGCTTGGCTTCGAAAGCGGTGATGTCCGCCTCGTGACGCAGCGTGATGCCGATGTCATCCAGGCCTTCCATCAAACGCCAGCGAACGTAGTCGTCAACCTCAAAGGTGACTACTCGATCAAGCCAACGCACCTCACGCTTTTCCAAATCCACGACAACACTCAATGCGGGATCGGCATCCATCGCAGCCCACAAGGCTTCAATGTCGATTTGATCGACTGCGGCGGTCAGCAGTCCCACCTTGCCAGAGTTGCCACGAAAGATGTCAGCAAATCGCGACGACAAGACGACCTTGAATCCATAGTCCTGCAAAGCCCACACCGCGTGCTCGCGCGATGAGCCGGTGCCAAAGTCAGGTCCAGCCACCAGGATCGGTGAACCGGCATACTGCGGCTGATTCAGGACAAAATCAGGATCCGTACGCCAGCCAGCAAACAAGGCATCTTCATACCCATGGCGGGAAATGCGCTTGAGGTATTCGCCAGGGATGATCTGATCAGTATCGACATTGCTCATACGCAACGGAGTCGCGATTCCTGTGAGCACCGTGAATTTTTCCATGGTCAATTCCTTTAGACAGTCGGCAAGTCGGCGGGTGCGGAAAGGTGGCCAGTGATCGCGGTAGCGGCCGCAACAACTGGTGAGACCAAGTGCGTGCGGGCACCGGGACCTTGACGGCCTTCGAAGTTGCGGTTCGACGTTGACGCACTGCGCAAACCAGAATCTAACAAGTCTGGGTTCATCCCCATGCACATGGAGCATCCGGCATGACGCCATTGCGCACCAGCTTCAGTGAAGATCTTGTCTAGGCCTTCGGCTTCGGCTTCAAGGCGCACGCGAACGGAACCTGGAACCACCAACATCTTCACCGAGTCGGCGACCTTGCGACCCTTAAGTACTTCAGCAACGGCACGAAGGTCTTCGATCCGACCGTTAGTGCACGAGCCGATGAACACCGCATCGACTTCAATATCGCGCAATGGTGTGCCCGGTGTGAGGTCCATGTATTCCAGCGCGCGCTCAGCAGCTGCGCGGTCCGATGGATCAGTGAAGTCATCCACGCTGGGAACGTTGGCTGACAGCGGCAGACCTTGGCCAGGGTTAGTTCCCCAGGTCACAAACGGTGACAACGTTGAAGCGTCGATAACGACAGTCTTGTCGAACACGGTGTCATCATCAGTGCGCAGGCTCTTCCAGTACTCCACAGCCTCGTCCCACTGCTCACCCTTGGGTGCGTGCGGGCGGCCCTGCAGGTAGTCAAAGGTGGTTTGGTCAGGGGCGATCATGCCTGCGCGCGCACCGGCTTCGACCGACATGTTGCACACGGTCATGCGCGCTTCCATCGACAACGCCTCAATGGCTGCACCGCGGTATTCGAGAACGTGACCTTGACCGCCACCGGTACCGATGGTCGCGATGATGTTCAAAATCAAGTCTTTTGCCGTCACGCCCGGTGGCAAGGCACCTTCAACGGTGATGGACATGGTCTTAAACGGCTTGAGCGGCAATGTTTGCGTGGCCAAGACATGCTCAACCTCGCTGGTACCAATACCAAAGGCCAGTGCACCAAAAGCTCCGTGTGTAGCGGTGTGGCTGTCGCCACACACCACCGTCATGCCGGGCTGAGTCAGTCCCAGCTGTGGTCCAACCACATGCACGATCCCCTGCTCAACATTTCCCAGCGGGAAGATCGGGACATCAAATACTTCGGTGTTGGTCCGCAATGCCTGGACCTGTGCATTACTGATCGGGTCAGCGATGGGCTGATCAATGTTTTGGGTGGGAACGTTGTGATCCTCAGTGGCAAGCGTCAGATCCATGCGCCTGACATCGCGACCAGCCACTCGCAGCCCATCAAAGGCCTGCGGGCTCGTCACTTCATGAATCAAATGCAGGTCGATATAAATGAGGTCTGGTTCGCCTTCAACCCGACGCACTAAGTGCGCATCCCAGACCTTCTCGGCCATTGTTTGTCCCATGAGGACCTCCAGTCGTACTTGCATCTCACGATTTGAGACGGCAGTATCACGCTATGGACAACTCTAGCGGAGTCGGCGTCATCGACAAGGCAGCCCTTGTGCTGGCTGCTTTGGAGGCGGGACCACAATCCTTAGCCGGCTTAGTCGAGGCCACCGGGCTACCTCGACCTACTGCACACCGACTGGCCATGGCCCTTGAACATCACCGACTGGTCGCGCGCGATCTACAAGGTCGCTTCATTCTGGGACCGCGCTGCGTGGAGTTATCGGCAGCTACTGGACAAGATCGATTGATCGCTGCCTCGACTCCGGTATTGACGCGGCTTCGCGATTCGACGGGAGAAAGCACCCAGCTGTATCGCCGACAGGGCACTCAACGTATGTGTGTGGCAGCAGCCGATCGACCTAGCGGCCTACGCGATTCAGTACCCGTCGGTGCAGTGCTGACCATGCACGCGGGATCGGCAGCTCAAGTCTTGTTGGCTTGGGAAGATGCCGGACGACTGTTGACCGACCTAGCCGGTGCTCGGTTTGATGCACGGGTACTAGCCAGTGTGCGGCGCCGAGGCTGGGCGCAATCAGTGGGTGAACGCGAACCCGGCGTTGGCTCTGTTTCTGCTCCGGTGCGAGGACCCAGTGGACGAGTCATCGGGGCGATCAGTGTGTCCGGTCCACTTGAGAGGTTGTCCAAATCCCCCGGTCGCCTGCATGGCAATGCGGTAGTTCAGGCAGCCCGAGCAATTACTGAAGCGATTGCGTCCAGTAGCGATTAACTGCTCCAACAAAAAAGCGATCCACGAGGGATCGCTTCCTTGGTAGCCCCGACGGGATTCGAACCCGCGCTACCGCCTTGAGAGGGCGGCGTGCTAGGCCGCTACACAACGGGGCCAAGGCATGCATCTGTACAACGGACGCATGTGAGAGGTGGAAACGGTACCGATTTACCAGACCATTTCACCGCTGGGGTACCAGGACTCGAACCTAGACTAACTGGACCAGAACCAGTTGGGCTGCCAATTACCCCATACCCCATGGGTTC
>JBAXSF010000083.1:0-5787 GCA_037130835.1 Actinomycetes bacterium | reverse complement strand
TGACATCACTGAAGGTAATCCGAATCTCGGCTTTGGTGATGGCTTTAGCCTTTGTCATGCATAGCCTCAATGGCTTCTTTATTGAGCGCACATTTTTGGGGCTTACCTCGTTTAATGACTACTCGGTGATCTCCAAACTGCAGGACGCGATCGGCTCTGTTCCGTGGAAACTCAGTGGCATCGGCCATTTTGCTACCGCGTTCGCAGTGTTGGTTCTCAGTATTAGTTTGAGTGAGCTGGCCAAAGCCGATGGCTATGGTGGCGCTCGATTGATGGGACGCCTGGGCATCGTTAGCGCGGTGGGATTCGCAGTCAATGGTGTCGAGAACGGCATCGGGGCTCAAGTCGTCACACTCCTGCAAGAAAACAATTCTGATGTTGTCGGGATTCAGGCGGCCACGATCGCCTCCTTCTCGATTTTTGAAGCCATCATGAATGCCGTTGCCATCGTGATGTTTGGTGCGTTCTTGATTACCGTCACGATTTGGGGTCGTCGCTTCGGGTATTTCTCTAAGTCACTAGTTGTTTGTGGATGGATCGCTGGGATTTCTGGCATCTTGATGGCCTTTGTTTATCTGCCGGCCTATTTGATGTTCTATCTGATCTGGCTCATCTGGTTCTTGGTCGTGGTCAAGTCGTCGGGGATGGTCAAAGCACCGCTGGTCTAGCTGGACATTCCTAAGGCTGGAGCGAGGAAGCAGGCAGGTCAAACCACCGCAGCGATTCAAAGTCTGCCGATACTCCCGGTAAAGACTCAGCATTTTCTAGTTCCGGCTCAGCATGGCTGGCGAAAACTGCTTCGGCTTCGACCAGGTAGGTGGCCAGCGCAGATTCCGGGGCCCGTTGGGTCGTGGTGGGGTAGACCATCGCTCCGGCGTCGTCGTAATGAACCATCGAGAGTCGCAACGGGGGCTCGATCGTGCCCGCACGGTGGTGCCACAACCCAGAATTTGGATCAAAGGAATAGTCTGGCAAGAGCTTCCAGCCGTGTTCAGCCACCATGGATACCGCTTGCACGATGTACTCAAAAACAGTCTCGCTAATGAAGTAGTTGAAGTTGACGCGCACCCAACCGGGCTTAATCCCCTCGCACCCGTGTTCGATCTCGCGTTCAAACTCGTGCGACTTCTCAACATCAATTCCCAGCAAGCGGTGGCCGTACGGTCCAGCACATGAGCAACCGCCGCGCGATTGGATGCCAAACAGATCATTGAGTACAGCAACGACAAAGTTGTGATGCAGGTATCGCCCGGTGGGGGAGCGCATCACGAACGAGACGATGGATAGTCGTTCCGCATCGCGGTTACCCAACACCTCAATGGAAGGGTGCGCGTCCCAAGCTTCCGCGGCCCGGCGCAAGTAGTCCTCTTCGTGGGCACGTATGACGTCAGTGCCGACAGCGGCTTTGAGTTGGAAGGCCAAACCAGCGCGAATGGCTTCCACGATCGCTGGCGTGCCGGCTTCCTCGCGGTGAACCGGGTCGGTCAGGTACAGGTGCTCGGAAGGATTGACGTAGGCCACCGTTCCACCCCCGACAACGGAGGGAACCGTGTTGGCCAGGAGCGAGCGGCGAATGGCCAAAATGCCCGGTGTGCTGGGGCCACCGATGAATTTATGGGGCGAGAGGACCACAACGTCCTTGTGATCGGGGGCGCTCAGCGGCTTCATGTCGATATCGACGTAGGGCGCGGAGGCTGCGTAGTCCCACATGGCGATGGCATGGAAGTCGTGAAGTAGTGACGAGATCGCATCGGTGTCGGTCACGATCCCGGTGACATTGCTGGCCGCGGAAAACGATCCAATCAGGAGTGGGCGTTCGGCGTATCTAACAAGTTCTTCGCGTAGCCGGTGGATATCGATGTGGCCATCGACATCTTCGGGAATGACAACAACATCAGCGATGGATTCGCGCCAGGGAAGTTCATTGGAGTGATGCTCAAACGGTCCGATGAAAACCACAGGTCGCTCGTTCGCGGGAATGTCGTCAGACAGGTGGTACTTGATATCCAAGTCGGCGGGAATCCGTAGATTCATCACCGAAACAAAGCGATCTATGGCTGCTGTGGATCCGGATCCAACAAAGAGGATGACGACGTCGGCTTCGCCACCAAAAGCTTGCGAAATGATGGCACGCGCATCTTCGCGAAGCCGAGAGGTTTGTAGTCCGGTGCCCGACGACTCGGTGTGGGTGTTGGCGTAGCGGGGGAGGACCTCATCGCGGATGAAGTCCTCAATAAATCCCAAGGCCCGGCCGCTGGCGGTGTAGTCCGCATAAGTGATGCGATGTGGGCCGTAGGGGCCGTCCATAACCTGGTCGTCACCGATGATGGCGTCGCGAATGGCAGCCAGGAGCGCTGGCTCCGGCAGGTGCTCAGATCGGGCGGGAAAGGAACTCACAGTGCCTAGGTTACGGGGTCTGGGACACTAGTGCGGTGTCCATCGCCCCGGTTGAGTTAGAACGCCCCGAAACAGACTTTTCCATCATGCCGGAATTGCCTTGGGTGACCTTGGTGTGGAACGACCCAGTGAACTTGATGTCCTACGTGGCGTATGTGTTTCGCGCGTACTTTGGCCACTCCAACGAAGAGGCGGACCGACTCATGTTGCAAGTACACAACGAGGGCAAGGCTGTCGTCTCCGCGGGAAGCCGCGAAGAGATGGAACGCGATGTGGAGGCCATGCATGGCTACGGGTTGTGGGCTACCTTGCAGCAGGACATGTAATGACTAACAAATTTCGAAGCCATGGTGAAGGTGCCACCCTCGTACTAAGCGAAGACGAGCGCGACATCTTGATTCACCTGTTCTCCGAATTGGCTTTTTTCCTTCAGCCTGATCAACCCGAACCCGAACACACTGACCCCTTGGCCGCAATGGTCGGCATCGGCACGGATTCAGATGCGCCAGAAGATCCCGCCCTTGCCCGCTTGCTCCCCTCGGCCTATCCGCATGATCCTGAAGCGGACGAGGAATTTCGTCGACTGACCCAAGAAGGCCTGAGGCAGCGCAAGACCGCGTCGGTGGTCGTGGTGTTAGAGAGCTTGCACACCGAATCCAAGCGCGTGGAGATCGATGCCCAGGGCTGTCAGTCGTGGTTGACCGCCCTCAACGATCTTCGCCTCGTGCTGGCCACCCGCCTGGGAATCACCGCCGATCCGGCCAGCCAAGCCTGGACTGAGGAAGAAGCCGCTAATGACCAGCGGGCCAACCTCTTGGCCATCTATGACTGGCTGGGATACCTCCAAGACACCCTGGTGCGCGTGCTGTCCAAGCGCCTTGCCTAGCCTTAGACCATGCTGACGATCGCCCAGACCATCGTGGATGCCATCGTGGCTCACGCGCGCCTGGATCACCCCGATGAAGCCTGCGGGGTCGTGGCCGGACCGGCGGGGTCTGATCGCCCCGAACGTTTCATTCCCATGGTCAACGCAGCCCGTTCGCCTACGTTTTACGAGTTTGATTCCACGGACCTGCTCACGCTGTACCGCGAGATGGACTCCCTGGACGAAGAGCCGGTGGTGATTTATCACTCTCACACCTCAACTCAGGCTTATCCGTCCCGCACCGACATCTCCTATGCGTCCGAACCCCATGCCCACTACGTTTTAGTCTCAACGGCTGATGAGGTGGACGTGGAATTTCGTTCATTTCGCATCGTTGATGGCGAGGTCACCGAAGAGCCAGTCGAAATTGTGACTGGTGAGGTGGAATAGTCAGCCGGTAAGAGTTGTTCCTTTCTCTACTGCCCAACCTATGGAGAGTTAGCCCGATGGCCATTGAGGTATCAATCCCCACGATCTTGCGCACCTACACCGCTGGTGCCAAGTCTGTCGAGGCCACCGGAGCGACCCTGGGCGCAGTGATCAACGATCTCGAGGCCCAATTCCCAGGGATTGCAGACCGACTCGTTGATGCGGGTTCGCTGCGCCGATTCGTCAACATCTATATCAACGACGAAGATGTGCGCTTCCTCGGCGGAATCGATGCCGAAGTCGCCGATGGTGACAACGTCACGGTGTTGCCAGCTGTCGCTGGTGGAGCCTGATGCGTTACGACAACCTTCTGGCTTCGGTAGGGAACACCCCGCTTGTGGGTTTGCCCACGATGTCCCCTTCGCCGCAGGTGCGATTGTGGGCCAAGCTCGAAGATCGCAATCCCACCGGATCGGTGAAGGATCGCGCTGCGCTGTCGATGATTGAGGCCGCTGAAGCCGATGGCACGCTGACCCCTGGTTGCACGATTTTGGAACCCACGTCGGGCAACACCGGTATTTCGTTGGCGATGGCCGCACGCCTCAAGGGCTACAACCTCATTTGTGTGATGCCCGAGAACACGTCACCCGAGCGCAGTCAACTGTTGCGCATGTGGGGTGCGGAAATCATTTCCTCGCAGGCAGCAGGCGGATCCAATGAAGCCGTACGAGTAGCCAAGGAAATTTCGGCACAAAACCCCGACTGGGTCATGCTGTATCAATACGGCAATCCCGCTAATGCCGAGGCGCACTATCGCGGCACCGGGCCTGAATTGTTGGCCGACCTTCCGACGATCACACACTTCGTCGCCGGATTAGGAACAACGGGCACCTTGATGGGCTGTGGTCGTTTTCTTCGCGAAAACGTGCCAGGGATTTCGATCGTTGCAGCCGAGCCCCGCTATGGGGAATTGGTTTACGGTCTGCGCAACCTTGATGAAGGATTCGTTCCCGAGTTGTATGACCCCGATGTGCTGACCACACGATTTTCGGTCAGCCCTCGCGACGCCGTGCGTCGAACCCGCGAGCTACTTGAACAAGAAGGTATCTTCGCCGGCATCTCCACCGGAGCTATCTTGCACGCGGCTCTGGGACTTGCGGCCAAGGCCGTGAAGGCTGGCGAGAGCGCTGATATTGCTTTTATCGTGTGTGATGGCGGCTGGAAATACCTCTCGACGGGTGCGTATGAAGGCACCCTTGATGAAGCCGAGGAAGCCCTCGACGGCCAACTGTGGGCATGAAAAAACCGCTCAACCCGCATTGATGGGCTGAGCGGTTTTTTCTTGAAGTGTTTATTCGAAAGCGCTAGGGCGCTTGGCTTCGAACTTGCTTTCCGCAAACCAGCGAACACTGGTCGATGAGGACAACAAGAAGACGACCAACAAGTTGATGATCATCCCAGCAATTCCCCAAGGGAAGCTCAGCAAAGCGAAGATGATGTTGAGCACGGCAATTGCGACAACAAAGATACGAGCAGCTGGGTCACCCTCGACTAAGTTGGCAGCCACGCGCCACAGGATCAAGCCGAAAGCAATGGCAACCAGTCCCGCGAACCAGAGGTAACCGTCGCTGACACTGCCAAGGTACTGGCCCTGGAACAGACGTGAAGCCCGTGAAGGAGTCAGTGCTTCGCTAATGCAGAAAATACCTACGGCCAACTGCCACACAGCAGCGATTCGTACTAAGAGCCCAACGATGGTGACGCCTAGCGGACGAAAGCGCATGTTCTTGGGGTCGGTCGGCAGTGCGGAGGCATTTCCGCGGATCGCATACCAGTCGCTCATGAAGTCTCCTTGTAGGTCTGTCTTGACGCGCTATCTTCGCATGGTCTTGGCGATAGGACGAGTTGGCACAACCGAATCGGGACTTTCGTCCCCTAGAGTGGCTCATTGTGAGCGACGCCCCTATTGGAATCTTCGACAGTGGAGTGGGCGGGCTCACAGTCGCCAGAGCAGTCATTGATCAGTTGCCCAATGAATCCGTCTTGTATGTGGGCGACACATTGCGCGGTCCCTACGGTCCTCGCCCCCTGGCTCA
>JBAXSF010000082.1:0-5828 GCA_037130835.1 Actinomycetes bacterium | reverse complement strand
CGCGGCGGTTCGAGATTGCGCGCGACTTGGCACTCGAAGTGATCACCTAGAGACAGTGACTCGCCACATCGATCACACCAGGGGTTTTGATCGGTCATCACACTGCGTCAGCGACAGCCTTGATCGGCATCTTGAGTTCGGCAAGAAGCTCAAGGTCGTCATCAGCGGGTCGGCCCAATGTGGTCAAGTAGTTGCCAACAATTACGGCGTTGATTCCACCAAGGAGACCATCGCGCGTACCGAGGTCGCCCAAAGTGACCTCGCGTCCGCCGGCAAAGCGCAACACCGTTCGAGGCATGGCCAAGCGGAACGCAGCAATGGCGAGCAGCGCCTCGCTGGAGGTCAAGACTGGAACATCCTCAAAGGGGGTTCCCGGC
This sequence comes from Actinomycetes bacterium, assembly GCA_037130835.1. GTDB lineage: Bacteria > Actinomycetota > Actinomycetes > UBA12327 > UBA12327 > AcAMD-2. Next base: position 5,451 of record JBAXSF010000082.1, on the reverse strand, counting down.
CGTGGGTTAAAGAAGTTCAACGGAACCTCGTGGGGTGACAAAGCACCGAGCTGACCGGCAAATTCGGCGCGCTGTTCTACGCTCTCGCCCATACCGATGATGCCGCCGCAGCACACTTCCATGCCTGAGTCGCGCACCATTTCTAAGGTTTTCCAGCGTTCGTCCCAGGTGTGGGTCGTAACCACGTTGGGGAAGTAGGACTCAGCAGTCTCGAGGTTGTGGTTGTAGCGGTGCACACCCATGTCTACGAGGTCATCGACCTGTTCCTGGGTCAACATCCCCAACGAGGCTGCCACATTGATGTCAACGGCTTCTTTGATCGCTGCGACGCCATCGCGCATTTGCTCCATGAGCTTGTCATCGGGTCCACGCACAGCAGCAACGATGCAGAATTCGCTGGCGCCAGTGGCTGCGGTCTGGCGAGCAGCGGTCACCAGTTCTTCAATGTTGAGCCATACCGAACGCACGGGTGAGGTGAACAAACCTGACTGTGAACAAAAGTGGCAGTCCTCGGGGCATCCACCGGTCTTGATCGAGACGATGCCTTCGACTTCAACTTCTGGGCCACACCACTTCATCCGCACTTCGTGGGCCAAGGCCAGGGCGTCCGAAATGGAGTCTTCGGGAAGGCGAAGTACTTCGAGGACTTGGTCGGTGGTTAATCCTTCGCCACGTTCGAGAACCTGCTCGCGCGCTGTTTGCAAAATCGCGCTCGTGGTTTCGTTCGACGGGGTGCTGGTACTAAGCGTCACCGATTCAACTCCTGAGTGTGGGTATGGGTGAAGTGTGCCTCATCAAAGGTTCCGCCAAGGAGCGGATGCAGGCTGGTCGCTGCAATGTGGGCAAACTCACCGGAGCGGCCGGCCTGGGCTGGGATAGCGCCCACGAGGGGTGCGCCGAGGTGCTGTAGGTCCACGACGTTGGTTTTCTCGGCCAGGGATGGTTCGGCGGGCCATTGTCCGATGACCAGACCCGGCGTGGTCAGGCCTCGGGTGGCCAAGGCCTCCAAGGTGGCTGCCGTGTGGTGCAAAGTTCCGAGCCCCGAAGCAACAACAAGGAGCACTTCGGCGTTGAGTTCGCGCGCGAGGTCAGCGATGGTCCAGACGGGTTCATCGCTGTACTTAACGAGCAGGCCGCCTGCTCCTTCAACGACGATGAAGTCGCTAGTTAATCCTTGGATGGAAGCAACAACGTCGGCAAGAACTAACGGCGGTTGTCCGCTGATACGTGCTGCAGTTGCGGGCGCGAGTGGTGGTTCGTAGCGGCCGTACTCGTGAAGTAGAAGTCGATCGGCTGCACCCTCAATGCTGGAAGTCAGCGCGGCAACGACTGCGAGGTCGCCAGGTTCATCACCAGTCACGCCCGTTTGCCCTGGCTTGACGACGCTCACACTCTTTCCGGCACGGATCACATTTGCTGCGATGGCGGCGGTGACGATGGTTTTACCTACGTCGGTGCCGGTTCCACTGACAATCAATATTTCACTCATCACACCCCCCAGCCAGCATGGGCAACAGCAGCAAGGGCAGCTGCGGTTTGGGCGAGTTCGGGCTCACCGAGGTCGGCACGCGCGGTCAAGCGAAGCCGGGAGCGACCATCAGGAACCGAAGGCGGCCTAAAGCACCCCACGCGGACGCCATGTGAAGCGCACAGGTCGCGGGCAGCCACGGCGTCTTGCGGTCGATCAATCACGATCGACACCACGGCAGCATCGGGCTGCGATACCTCAAAACCCAGGGTGGTTGCTAAATCTGACAGGTGTTGGGCGTTGGCTCGGGCGCGTTCGGGTAGTTCGCGGTCTTGCTTGATCAGGTGCAGGGCGGCTTGAGCCGCAGCCACATTCATGGGGGACAAAGCCGTATCGAAAATAAAAGGTCTAGCTGCGTCGATCAGGTGCGCGATGGTGGCTTGGGTCCCCAGTACGACTCCACCTTGTGAACCGAATGCCTTGGACAGAGTCGCTGTGAGGACCAGACCGGGAGAATTTTGCAGGTTGAGTTGGCTAGTGAGTCCTTGGCCACGATCTCCCACGGTCCCGAGTGAATGTGCTTCATCAACGACCAACACTGCGTCGTGAGTTTGTGCAACCTGAGCCAACTCATTCAGCGGGGCCTGGTCACCGTCCACACTGAACACCGCATCGGTGACCAGCATGTGTGAAGGTTGGTCAACAGCAGTCGTTGTTGCTGATTCCAACGCCGAACGCATGGCCGCAACATCCTTGTGGGGGGCTACAAACACGTGCCCGTGGGACAGCCGGCAGGCGTCCACGATCGAAGCATGGTTGCTCGTATCGCTGATGATGAGTGAGTGCTCATCCGTGAGCGCGGTGATCACACTGAGGTTGGCCAGGTAGCCGGATGAAAAAAGCAGTGCGGATTCGGTTCCGACAAAATCAGCAAGCTCTGCTTCGAATTCAGCGTGGAGGTGCGTGGTTCCGGTCACTAATCGTGACGCTGTAGCCCCGGTACCCCAGGTGCGTGCGGCTTCCTGGGCGGCCTTGATGACTTCAGGGTGACGAGCCAACCCGAGGTAGTCATTGGAGGCTAGATCCAGCAGACCATCAAGGTCGGGTGAGCGTGGGTGGAGTTCGCGGCGCAACCCTTGGGCAATGCGACGATCGCTAAACCCAGATAGCCAGTCAAGGGCGCTCATCCGGTGACCTGGTCGATCGCGGCGATGCAGACATCCACGACAGTGTTGAGGTCAGTGTCGTTCATCGCCAACGGAGGCATCAGCACCACAACATCACCAAGGGGCCGAGTCAGCACTCCGTTGTTCTTCATGACCTGACAGATGTCAAAGCCAGTGCGTTCGAGGCCATCAACGGGTGAGACTTCAATTCCGGTCATCGTGCCGAGTCGTCGCACCTCGACAACGCCCTGATGAGACTCAAGGGGGGCCAGTCGTTGACCGAGTACGTCACCAAGGTGTGCGGCGTTACCCACCGTGCCGTTGGCGTCCATGAGTTTGAGGTTGGCAATGGCGGCGGCGCAACACAGGGGGTTGGCGGTATAGGAGTGCCCATGGAAAAACGTTCGTGCAGAATCGGGAGCACCGAGGAACGCTTCATAGATTTCCTCGCTCGCCAGCACCGCCGACAAAGGCAGGTAACCGCCGGTCACGCCCTTGCCCAATGTCAGCAAGTCGGGAACAACCCCTGCGTGATCCAAGGCCCACTGCTTTCCGGTGCGCCCGAGTCCGGTCGCAATTTCGTCAGCGACCAGGAAAGCACCAAATTCATCGCACAGTTTGCGAACGCCACGCAGGAAGGATGCATCGTGGGTCAAGATTCCGGCGGCGGCTTGAACCATGGGTTCGACGATGACGGCGCAGATGCGATGGCCTTCGCGCTCCATGAGCTCGCGCAGCTCGGTGACCACTTCTTGTGCGCGGTCGGCCGCACTTTGGCCAGGCTCACGCAGACCAGGGGAGGAAACATCCACCGTGTCGAGCAAGATCGGTCGATACGTCGCATGAAACAGCTCAATGCCGCCGACACTGACCGCACCAAGCGTGTCACCGTGGTAGCCCTCTTTGATGTGCGCATAGAGCGGGCGATCTTGACCGCGTTGTGCACTGGCCTGAAACGCCATCTTGATCGCGGCCTCAACCGAGGAGGCGCCATCGGAACCAAAGAACGCTCGCGTCAATCCCGCAGGCGCGCGATCTATGAGGAGTTCAGCAAGCTCGATTCCTGGCTCATGCGTGGAGCCTAAAAAAGTCGCGTGATCAAGCCGCTGAAGTTGCGCGACGATCGCAGCATCGATCTGAGGAACCTTGTGCCCGTGAACATTGACCCACAGCGACGAGTTCGCATCGAGGTAGGCGCGACCGTCGGTGTCGTAGAGGTACATCCCCTCGGCACGATCAATAATCAATGGCTCATCGGTGGCCCAGCGGGCGTGTTGGGTAAACGGATGCCAGACCCGCTCGCCATCGCGGGCAAGGAGCTTATTTGTGCGCGACGTAGAGCCGCTGGGCTGAGATGTCATGGCTCTTCCATCCTCGCATCGTGGGATGGGTCAGTGACCGCCTACCCTTTAACCGTGCCCACGCTCAATGACGTAGTCCGGTCGCGTACTGACCTGACCGAAACAGACCTTGAGGGCCTGCACACCCTGTTGGGTGAATGGCAGATTCTGGCTGACTTGTCTTTCGCAGACCTGGTCCTATGGGTGCCAGGACGTGGGGGATCAGGTTTTATTGCGGTCGCTCAGGTGCGCCCTACGACAGGCCCCACGGTGTTGCCCGATGACGTCGTTGGCCAGGAGGCGGATCGCAAGGAAGTCGAGCACGTTGCGCGCGCGATCGAACTAGGAGAAATCGTCGTCGCTGATTCACAAAGCTTGGGATTTGACTTAGATGTCATTCCGGTTCGTCGGGCCGGCAAGGTAGTCGGTGCGGTGACCCGCCAACATGCCAGTAGCAGCGCGCGCGAAGGCGGCTCCGCACTCGAAGCAGCGTATGTGGCAAGTGCTGATGAATTGGCCACCATGATTGCCCAAGGCCGCTTTCCCTTCCCATCAATGTTCAATGATCCCGAATCCGCACCTCGCGTCAGCGACGGGTTTATTCGATTGAGTGCATCGGGTGAAGTGGTGTATGCCAGCCCCAACGCATTGTCGGCGTATCGACGACTGGGCCTGACCGCTGATCTGTTGCATGCGGACTTAAGTGAATTGACCATGTCGCTTGCACCTAGCGGTCCCCTTGATGAAGAGCTGGCAGCAGTGGCCCGTGGTCGGGCACCGCGATCAGCTGAAGTCCAGGCCAATGGCTCTCAGGTCTTGCTCCGGTCTATCCCCATGCAGCCAGATGGCCAGCGCAGCGGGGCAGTGGTGCTCTTGCGCGATGTGTCGGACGTGGCTCGACGGGACCGCCTGATGGCTACGAAAGATGCCACCATCCGCGAGGTTCACCACCGCGTGAAGAACAACCTTCAAACGGTGGCTGCCCTGCTACGCCTGCAGGCCCGCCGGTTGGATTCGCCGGAAGCTCAGGCTGCCTTAGATGAAGCGGTTCGGCGCGTGGGTTCGATTGCGTTGGTGCACGAGACGTTGTCGCAGACTCCGGACGAAGTGGTCGCCTTTGATGATGTGGCCGACCGGCTCTTGGGAATGGTCCTTGATGTCGGCTCGGTTGATGACGGTCATGTCGTCACCACTCGACGATCGGGAACCTTTGGCGTTGTGCCGGCTGAAGTCGCGACACCACTGGCGATGGCTTTAACAGAGGTGTTGCTCAATGCGGTTCAACACGGTCTGCATGAATTGAATGGGCAAATCGCTATCAATGCGGTCCGGGCGGGCGATCGACTCAACGTCGAAGTTATTGATGATGGACGTGGATTGCCGGCCGCTTTTGATCCGACCACATCAGATCGTTTGGGTTTGCAAATTGTTCGCACGTTGGTCGTCGGCGAATTGCAAGGAACCTTTGACATTGAAT
>JBAXSF010000081.1:0-5884 GCA_037130835.1 Actinomycetes bacterium | reverse complement strand
GAGTGAACGACGATGTCAGCGCCCCACTTCAAGGGCTGAATCAGGTACGGCGTAGCAATCGTGTTGTCCACGATCAATGGGATGCCATATTCGTGCGCAACACCGGAAATTCCCTCGATGTCGAGCACATCGTTCTTTGGATTCGAAATCGTTTCGCCAAAGAAAGCCTTCGTGTTCGGACGAATGGCGGCCTTCCACTGCTCAAGGTTGTCGGGGTCATCAACGAAGGTGACTTCGATGCCGAACTTTGGCAACGTGTAGTGGAGCAAGTTGTACGTGCCGCCATACAAGCTCGGGCTGGCGACAACATGGTCTCCGACTTCAGCCAAGTTCAAGATAGCCAGCGTCTCAGCAGCTTGACCACTGCTGACCAACAAGGCGGCAACTCCGCCTTCGAGAGCGGCAATGCGCTCTTCCACAACCGCCTGGGTGGGGTTCATGATGCGGGTATAGATGTTGCCGAATTCGGCCAGGCCGAATAGGGCCGCCGCGTGGTCGGTGTCGCGGAAGACATATGAGGTGGTCGAGTAAATCGGCAACGCACGCGCACCCGTTGTGGGGTCAGCCACTTGGCCGGCGTGAATCTGCTTGGTTTCAAAACTCCAGCTGTCGTTCATGGTTTTGTTTTCTCCTCGATCAGGTAGGGCTTAGGTGGACGGTGCTGAGGGAATAAAAATGGGGGGCATGCAAAAGGCCGGAAGGGATCTTCCGGCCTGGCTCAATGCGTCACGCTCGTCGACAACATCGATCCATTCCGTCAGGGCAACACATGCAACTCGACATTCGACCGTAATCAACGGTCCGTCGAGAGATGAGGACGAGGGGCTTGGGCACCTGCAAAAACTAGCACGATCACTTCAGCCAAAAAATCTCGGTCGCGGTTCAACTGCGTTATTGCGACTGGTTTGCAACTACGCGTCGCGCGCTGGCTCGGTCGCTGAGACCTGCGTCACTAATGGAGCAACAACGCTCAGTCGACTCGCTGCGACGATAGCCACAACGCATACCGCAGTCATCGTGACAAAGATGCTCAAGAACGTCACCTGTTGCTGGCCCGCAGGCGCGGTACCGATCCCATAGATGACACCGGCTAATGCAGTGCAGGTCAAGACTCCAGCTCCATCGCCGAGTTGCAAAGCAGCTGAATTTGCTCCTTGCTCCTCCCCCGATGACATCCCCAACACCCACACATTCACCGCCGGAATGGTGATACCCATTCCAAAACCACCAACCGCCCACGCCAGGCCAGCAATGATCGCCGGAGCGGGAACTGTCACCGTCAGGGTCATCAAGACAATGCCAACGAACACACACAGCGCACCGACAGAGATCAACCGATCCCGGTGAATCGTCAGATCAGGACGACCCTGCCACCACGAGCCCAGAAACCAACCCAGCGAAGAAGTGGTCAAACTCAATCCCGCGAGTGTGAGACCTAAACCTCGTTGATCAACGAGCATCAGGGGAACAAAAGCTTGAGCGCCAAAGAAAGCCCCAGCTAAGAGTCCACGAGCTCCGATTGCGCTGGGAAGCCCTCGGGCCAATCGCAAGGAACCTCTCGGGAGTAGACGTTGGAGGGCAAATCCCACGATGACTAATCCAATGAGCGCTTCACCAGCACCGATCAAACCAAGGCGACGGCCACCGTCCTGCACCAAAACGGCACCCGCCGCAAGTGAGGCAGCCCAACGCGTGCGGCCACTGCGACTTGATTGCGCTGTCTGCGCACCGGCATCAGCCAGGTCTTTGTCTTGTCCGTGACCAATGCCTCCCGGTCCCTCGACCGCACTAACCAAGGGCCACACCAAGAACATGGCGATCACGACAATTGGCACCACTGCGAAGAAGACCACCCGCCACGTCCAAAACTCTGCAATGGCACCGGCAATAAAGGGTCCTACCAGCGACGGCACGATCCACGCTGCTGCCAGGGCAGAGAACACCTGCGGTCGAATCTTGGCTTCATACCCACGGGCCACCACGACGTAGACCGCGACGATGGCTGCCCCGCCGCCTAAACCCTGCAGAACCCGGCCAATGACAAAGATCGGCATTACTTGCGCTGTCGCACACACCAACAAGCCGATAGCGAAAACTATGAGACCACCGATGAGCGGGAGTTTGGGTCCCTTGCGATCGCTGTAATCACCACCCGCGACAGTGGCGACTAACGTGGCGATCACCACGCCATTGAAAGCCCAGGCATAGGCGCCCAGTCCATTAACAGCCTTCACCGCTTCTGGCATGGCAGTTGACACCGCGATGGTTTCAAACGCGGCGGCTGTGACGACTCCGGTGATGCCCACTGTTGGTCGCAGCAAGGAACCGGAAAACACTGCCCTCAGGAGTTGTCCTCACCAGATCCGCCAGGAGGAAGGCTCTCGAAAATCTCTTTGCACTCCGGGCATACCGGAAACTTGCCAGGATCGCGATTAGGTATCCACACTTTGCCGCACAGGGCAATCACCGGCGTCCCGGTCACGGCGCTTTCAACGATCTTTTCCTTGGCCACATAATGGGCGAAGCGCTCATGATCCCCGGCCTCTACTTCTTCAAGAATGGGGTTTTCCAAAACTGCGGTTGAGCCACCATCAGGGCGAGCCAGCGGGTCAGTACCGGGAGGAGCAAAAGGATCAGACATCGACATGCAAACAGTCTAGAGCGCACAAGTGCACCCGGCAGACGTAGATAACGAACCCATTACTCCGCACGGAAACCGGATTCCCACGGGCGGGTGGCGTGCCTTAGATTTGGTGAATGGCTTCCCCCACCCGCTGGCTCAGTGCAACCCTGGCAATCTGTGCTGGGGTGACCTTGATCGCTGGGGCTGGTCAAGCAGCGAACGGCAGTGAACCACTTCCAGCTGGTCCACCCGCGACGCAGACGGTGCAGGCCTCGGCTGTCCTCAAGCCAGCGATCTATCGCGGACCCAAAGCGACCAGCGGCAAAGTCGTTTATCTGACCTTTGATGACGGGCCCTCGCGCTACACGCCCGCTGTTCTTAACATCCTGAAGAGCTACGACGCGAAGGCGACCTTCTTTCTGATTGGAAGCCAGATTCGGACACGTGAGGCCACCACGCGCCGCATTGCGCGCGAAGGCCACTCGGTCCAAGACCACACCTGGCGCCATCCCAATCTCAAGCGACTCAGCGCTACTGAGATCTCATCGCAGTTCACTCGCACCAATCGCGCGATCCGCCGCCAAGGCATTCGCCAACCAGTGTGTGAGCGACCTCCTTATGGCGCATTCAACAACCGCGTTCGTCGCGTAAGCCAAACGTTGGGTATGCGGACGGTGCTTTGGAGTCTCGATACCAACGACTGGCGACGCCCCGGAGCTAGTGCTATTGCCCGACGCGTCGTGCGTGGGACGAGCAACGGGACCATCGTGTTGATGCACGATGGCGGTGGAAACCGAAGCCAAACGGTCACCGCGCTGAAGAGCGTTCTACGCACACTCAAGGCTCGCGGTTACCGCTTCGAGACCTTGCCTGCCTGTTCTTGACCACTGTGCGGCTCCACGGCGAGGAGTTGGCACGCGCGCTGTGATTCTCGGGTTGTTTGGGCCGGCAAGGCGTCCCATTTGCACGAGACCGTGACACCATTAGCCCTTCACCATACGAAGCGAGAGGAACCGACGTGCTGTCCACCTGGCAAGGTCGTTCTTTAGTCAAAGAGCAAGACCACACCAGCGATGAGTTCATTGCCTTGGTGGCGTATGCCGCTGCCCTCAAAGCAGACCGAGCCGCCGGCGTGGAAGAGCAACGCTTAGTAGGCCGCTGTATCGCCTTAATCTTTGAAAAGACCTCGACCCGCACACGCGCTGCCTTCGAGGTGGCCGCTGCCCATCAAGGCGCTAGCGTGACTTACCTTTCTCCCGACGGCTCACAAATTGGACACAAGGAATCAATCGCGGATACAGCCCGGGTGCTCGGACGGATGTATGACGGAATTGAATTTCGTGGCTCGTCGCAGGAATCTGTTGAGGAGCTAGCCCGCTACGCGGGGGTGCCGGTCTGGAATGGCTTAACCGACCGCTTCCATCCCACGCAGATGTTGGCGGATGTGTTGACCATGCGCGAACACAGTGGAAAGCCGCTCGACCAGATCGCCCACACCTACATCGGTGATGCGCGCAACAACATGGGTAACTCCACCTTGATCACCGGTGCGCTACTCGGGCTTGATGTTCGCCTGTGCGCCCCTGCCTCACTCCAGCCTGAGGAATCCATCGTGGCCACCGCACGGGTATTGGCCGAAAAATCAGGTGCCCGCATCACCATCACTGACGACCTTGACGAAGGATTGTCTGGTGCTGATTTTGTCTCCACCGATGTCTGGGTGTCGATGGGTGAACCCAAGGAAGTGTGGGCTCAGCGCATCGCCGACCTCAAGCCCTACCGCGTAGACGCCCACCAACTTGAACGCACCGGTAATTCCGCGGTCAAGCTGATGCATTGTCTTCCGGCCTATCACGACCGCCGCACCGAAATCGGTGAGCAGATTCATGCATCCTTTGGACTCGACGGAGTCGAAGTCAGTCACGAGGTTTTTGAAGCCAATGCGCACGTGATTTTTGATCAGTCCGAGAATCGAATGCACACCATCAAAGCGATGATGGTCGCCACCCTGAATCCGCCTGCTCTGTAAGAGCTCCCCCCACTCTTTAAGCAAAGAAATAACTGAGCCCGCCGAGAATCTCGACGGGCTCAGCAGGGGGGAAGGAAACTTGTCTAGGACAAGCGCTGCTTCAAGCCATCTAGCTGCGCGTACAGCTCATTGGGAGTGTGCTCACCAAACTGCTCAAAGTATTCCTGGGTCAAGTCAGCTTCAGCCGTCCATGACGCTGAATCCACCTTGAACAACTCGGTGATCGTCTCGTCCGAGATATCCAAGCCGTCAAGGTTGAGGTCTTCGATCTTGGGCAAACGACCAATGGGAGTTTCGATGGCATCGACCTCGCCGTCTAAACGACCGATGATCCACGCCAAGACGCGGCTGTTATCGCCAAAGCCTGGCCAGATGAACTTGCCTTCGGCGTTCTTGCGGAACCAGTTGACCTGATAGATCTTGGGCAACTTGTGAGCCTGAGTTGACTTGCCGACCTTGAGCCAGTGACCCCAGTAGTCAGCCATGTTGTAGCCACAGAACGGAAGCATGGCGAAGGGGTCGCGGCGCAAAGCGCCAACGGTTCCTTCGGCGGCAGCGGTCTGTTCGGAGGAAACAGTGGCGCCAATGAAGACTCCGTGCTCCCAGTCAAAGGACTCGTTGACCAACGGAACGTTCGTGGCACGACGTCCACCAAACAAGATCGCGTCGATCGGAACGCCCGCGGGGTCTTCCCACGAGTCGGCGATGATCGGGCACTGGTCGGCTGGAGCCGTGAAGCGAGCATTGGGGTGGGCGGCTGGATCTTGCGAAGCCGGAGTCCAGTCGTTGCCCTTCCAGTCAATCAAGTGTGCTGGCGGTTCGTCGGTCATACCCTCCCACCAGATGTCACCATCGTCTGTCAATCCAACGTTGGTGAAAATCACGTTGCCGTGCAACGCAGCAATGGCGTTGGCGTTGGTGCTGTCACCGGTGCCAGGAGCGACTCCGAAGAAGCCCGCTTCTGGGTTGATCGCATACAAGCGGCCATCATCACCAAAACGCATCCAGCAGATGTCGTCTCCGACCGTCTCGACCTTCCAACCAGGAATGGTGGGCTCGAGCATGGCGAGGTTCGTCTTGCCACAGGCCGAGGGGAAAGCCGCAGCAATGTGGTGCGAACTGCCCGCAGGCGAGGTGAGCTTGAGGATGAGCATGTGCTCGGCCAACCAGCCCTCGTCGCGAGCCATGACTGAAGCGATACGCAAGGCGAAGCACTTCTTGCCCAGCAGGGC
>JBAXSF010000080.1:0-5903 GCA_037130835.1 Actinomycetes bacterium | reverse complement strand
GTCGAAATCCGCACCGAGCGGATTGGCGCTGGCGGGGTTTTGCTGGAGGACCTTCAGGTCGAGCTGGTTTGGCCACCAATCAGCATTTGCCCGACCGCCTGTTGACTGGCTGCCTGCGACGGGACACGTTGCTTCGCTCTCCATCATGACCTTCCCTCTAGTTCCGTTGATGAACACATAATAAGTCAATCTCCGGCCGCAGGCACTTCCTCAACCATGCGATCAGGATCACCCTAATAGCAAGACTGCATCGTGGGATTCAAGCACTAAGGTCACACGGGTGAATTCAGTGATTGTTGCCGCCGCACTTGAGGGCCAAGCCAGGGGATGGCTTGATGCCCTCGGGCCCGCTGTCTTTTATCTGATCGTATGGGGATTGGTCTTCGCCGGAACGGGTCTTTTTATAGGGGCTTTTATCCCGTTTATCACCGGCGATTCACTGATCTTTGCGGCGGGAGTCATCGCGGCTAGTCAGAGCAACAACATCAACATCGTCGTTCTCGCTATCGGAGTGGGTATTGCCGCTTTCATGGGCGACCAGGTGGGATTCGTCCTGGGCAGGCATTTCGGGCGCCCTTACCTCGATAAGCGCGAAGGCCAACGAATTCAAGGAGCGATCCGGCGCTGCGAAAGGTTTTACGCAAACCTGGGCTGGTGGGCTGTTGTTGTCGCTCGATTCATTCCTTGGGCTCGCGTCCTGGTCCCGGCGATTGCTGGCATCGCTCGCATGAATTACTACAAGTTTCTCGCCGCTAATGTGACCGGAGCCCTGGCGTGGGGGGTTGGCTTGACGGCTGCCGGATATTACGCAACTAGCGTTCCTGCCGTCAAAACCACGACCTATGCGGTGGCGACCTTCTTTATCGTGGGCTCGGTAGTGGCCGGCATTCGCAGTTGGCTGCTCAATCGCCAGGACAGCCCCACACCTGCGCCCAAGGCGTGATCAAAACCCACCTTGGGTGGGCGCATTGCAAGCAAGTCGCCTAGGTTTATGTAATGACTGTTCTCGGAATCTGGAGTCCCACGCCCGACCACCCCTCAGTGCAGGCAGCGGTATCCGCTCCTTGGCTGGAATCAGCATCCGTGGTGGTGACCCGCGACATCAAGAGCGCAGATGCGATCTTGGCGATCTTTGCGTCCGTACCCGAAGAGTCCGACGTAGCGTCCTTGCGTGAACAGACCGGTCAGCGCCCGGTTCTGATCACCGGTGCCGCAACGAATGACCTGGCTTCCCGCGCAATTCCCGAACTCACTGGAGTACGGATTGGCGCACGCTCCCCCGCCTCACATGAAGTCCGCGTTCGACGGGCGACAGCTGTGGACCCACGGGCTGAAGGCGATCTCTTAGTCCACACCTCATGGCCCCTCGTCGACAAGATCGCCGACGATGTCGAAGTGTTAGCAACGGCCAACGTGGCCTTTACTGATCACCCCGTTTTGACGTGGCGCGCATCGACCGGGATTGGTCTGATGTCGTTGTCCTCCGATGCCGTGTGGGGCGACCGCGACGTGCTGCGCACTGTGCAGCGCTGGGCTCGCCACGTGCGTGGAATCTCTGAGGCCTCTACGGTGCGCGTAGGACTGCTCGCGTACGGGGCTATCGGCCACGAACACCTGTCGGCGTGTGTGGCAGTTCCCGGACTGGAACTTGCCGCCGTTTGCGATAAGTCACAGGCTCGCCTCGATGCAGCGCTCGTTGATGCCCCAGATGTCATGACCACCACTGATGGCACTGAGTTGCTCAACTCACCAGACATCGACCTCGTGATCATCTCCACACCTCCAGATACCCATGCCATGTGGGCCTTGCGAGCCCTAGAAGCCGGCAAGAACGTCGTCATGGAGAAGCCCATGGCTCTGACTAGCGCCGAATGTGATGCCGTTTTGGATATCGCCCGTACCGTAGGTAAGACGGCCTTGGTCTACCAAAACCGACGATGGGACAGCGACTTTCTCACCCTGAAGCGAGCAGTGGATGCCGGTCGCATTGGTGACATGTTCCACCTAGAGACATTTGTGGGCGGCTTTGGTCACCCCTGCAACTACTGGCACTCGGACGCGTCCATTTCGGGCGGAGCCATCTTTGACTGGGGTTCACACTTCATTGATCAGATCATGCAGCTCAATGGATCACCAGTCACCTCGGTCATCGCTACGAACTACAAACGACGTTGGCTTGATGTCACGAACGCAGATCACTCCGTTGTCAACGTGTCCTTTGAAAACGGAGTCAATGCAGAGTTCATTCACTCAGATTTGGCCGCCATCTTGAAGCCGAAGTACTACGTACTTGGAACCGATGGCGCCATCGTCGGTGATTGGCGTCACGAGCGTCTGCTGAGCCGCACGGGCATTGGCACCATGGGTGAGGAGCTTTTCGCTCCGGCGGATGCACCCGCTGACCTGACCTTGGTCAACAGCGATGGGGATCGAACCCGCCTGGCACCAGTTCAGCCTCGCGAACACGGCTTCCACCGAGAATTGGCCGATCAGTTGGTAGCCGGTTTACCCCTGAGCGTGCGCCCAGAGCAAAGCCGCGATGTCGTTGCTGTGATGGAGGCTGCCGAGCTGTCCGCCGCTTCAGGATCAGCGCCCGTTACCCCACTATGACCCCGGTTCGCTGGGGTTTTCTTGGCGCTGGGTTTGTTGCGGGAATGGCCATGGGCCCTGCTGTCCACGCCGCTCACAACGCAGAACTGCAAGTAGTTGGAGCCAGAGATCGCGATCGTGCGCTGTCATTGTCACCCACGCGCGTGGTGAGCACATACGACGAAGTTATTGCCGACTCAGGCGTTGATGCGGTGTACATCAGCTTGACGAACGAGGTCCATGAGCAGTGGGTACGGGCGGCTCTGAACGCGGACAAGTTTGTTTTGTGTGAAAAGCCCCTCGCAATCAGCCACGCGTCAGCACAACGCATGATCAGAGGCGCGAAACAAGGACAGCTGGTTGAAGCACTGTGGTACCGGTGGCATCCACGTTTCCAACGAACCCTCGATGTTGTTGCCTCAGGTGCGATCGGTGAGATTACCGGCATTGAATCGACCTTTTGCTTCGATGGAGTGCCCGAGGACAACTACCGGCTACAGGCCTCGCGCGGTGGCGGCGCGACCCTTGATGTGGGCCCGTACACGCTGGACTCAGCCATGAAGGTGATCGAGGCCGGCACTCGCCAGCTCGTTACCGATGTGGAGATCATGCGCAGGCGAACCCTGAAGTCCCATGGCAAGGACGGAGTCGATTTGACCACGCAGGCCGAGCTCATCATCAATGGTGTTCCGGTCAGTTGGCGGGTTTCCCTTAACTCCCCTGCCGAGCAGACATTTCGTGTCACCGGCACTCTCGCAACCTTGTCGTGGACAGGTGCTGAGGCGTTCACCGTCTGGAAGTCACCCTGCGAGCTCACTCTGACCGACACCAGTACCGGCTCGAACACTTCTGAAGTTTTTGACAGTTGTGATCCCTACCAGTTAATGGTTGAACAGTGCGGAGAGGTGATGCGCCAGGGTTCCGCGACCTTGATGTCTAACGAGGATTCACTCCAACTGGCAGCCGTCATTGATCAAGTGCGCGAGGATTAAGGCTGCAAGGCAAACAGTGCAACAGCTGCAGCTGCAGCGACATTGAGCGAATCCACCCCAGCTGACATCGGGATCCGTACGGTGACGTCACATCGAGCCAGAGATGCTCGGCTTAACCCCGGACCTTCCGTACCTAACACCATGGCGACCTTGTCAGGATCTGTTGCAGCAAACGCCCTGATGTCTTGCGCATCAGTAGTTGGCGTCAATGCCACTAGCGAGAAGCCAACCTCAGCCAATTGAGCCAAGCACCGATCCCAGTCTTCAACCACCGTCCAGGGAACCTGGAAGACCGTCCCCATGGAGACCTTGATGGCCCGGCGATAGAGCGGGTCCGCACATGCCTTACTCACCAGAACCGCATCGGCACCGAAAGCTGCGGCGCTACGGATGATGGCGCCCACATTGGTGTGTTCCTTGAGATCCTCCAAGAGCACCACCCGGCGCGCTGATGAGGTTAAGGTCTCCACACTCGGTGTGGGCTTGCGACGCATCAGTGCGAGAGCCCCGCGATGGACCTGATAGCCGGTCAACGACTCCAAGACGGCTTCACTTGCGACGTACCGAGGAATATCAGCAGGAACAATTCCCTGGGCATCCATGAGCCCCAACCACTTGCTGGTTCCCAAGATGCTCAACGGCGTGAAACCAGCGCCGATGGCTCGTTCAATGACTTTGGCGCCCTCGGCAACGAAGATGCCTTCTGCAGGCTCCAACACGCTGCGTAATTGCACGTCGGTCAATTGGTTATAAAGCCGCACTCGTTCGTCATCAAGCGAGGTGATGTCTTGCCAACTATCCAAGGAGCGCGTCGCCCTCAGCAGCCGCTTCCACCGCGGGACCACCGGCTGCTTCGACTTCGCCACCAGCTGCGGCCAAGGCGAACGTGATAAACCAGGCAATCAAGCCGAGCGCGGTCACCCAGGCAACACGACCTGCGCTGACCGTGTCACTGGTGTATAGCCCAACAAAGGCCAACACCAAGATGACGACCGCGATGATCTTCTTTTTACTTGCCACGTTGCCGGCTTGCTGGGCGATGGGACCGAGCTTGCCAATCTCACGACCGAGCAGGCTCGAGCCGGTGACGAACACCTTGCGAATCCATTGACCCAAAGACGACGAACCAGCGATGACCCCAGCGGCGATGGCGACGATGCCAATGGCCACACACGTACGACCCAGACCTGGCAGGTAGCGAAGCACGGTTTCCGCGGTAACCGCCTGCCACGAGTTTTCCGCCACCGACAAACCACTGAGAGCCAGCGACTTCGCGACACCAAACGTGGCCAAGATGAAGGCGCCCGTCAGCAAGAAGATCCAACCAGAGATCAAAATACCTACTCGGCGGCGATTAATCACCCAAATGCCAAGCGCCAAGAGGAACAGGGCCAGCCAAATCAAACCGTTAGCCAACGGTTGAACAATGCGATAGGTCGTACTGACGACCTTGACCTGCTCATCACGAACAAGAACAAGTTCGCGATCGGCCGCCGCGGGCACGGAAATGTTGGCAAAAACCGTGAGCCCTTGCTCAACCAGCAAAGTGCGTACTCGTTCAATCAGGACACCGGTATCCAAGACGATGGCATCGCCCTTAATTTGGAACACGCTGTTGCTATCGCCCTGCAGGGCTGCAATCAGGTTCGACTGGATCTGACGGTTCAATGTCTCCCACGCTTTGCGTGCCTGCGGCGAGGCTAGGGCCGAAGCCACTGCATTTTGTAGAGCTGCCTTCGCGGCTTGGGTCACAATTCCTGATAGCGCGTCTCCATTGTTGGGCAATACAGACTTCGCTAGTTCACCAGTGGGCAGGGCGTCAAACAAGATATTCGTGAGTTGCGTGCTGACTTCCGCACGCACTTCAGGTGAATCAATAAGCGCAGTAACGGTTTCCACGTAGCGATCGGTATCGGCTACCGTCCGTGATGCCCAACTCCCGATCACTCCGACAGGGACGAGTAGCGCAGCGACCAGGAAGATCACAAAGGCTCCGACTGCACGGCCCCTGGAGGGCGTCTTGGCATCGGAAAGCGCAACGGCGTGACTCATGAACTAAACCCCTTAATTCGGCGTGACTTGACTATACGGAACTTCTTGGTATTTCCGGCCTAACGCAACAGCCTTGCACCCCAGCGATCTCCGTAGCGGTACACCCCCAGGGGCACCCCAAAGGTCTGCGACAAATTCGCGGGCGTCAATACATCCGCTAACGGGCCCGCTGCGAATACTCGACCGGCACGCAAGAGCAGGGCGTGGGTGTAGCCGGCCGGAATCTCCTCTAGGTGGTGGGTGACCATGATGCTGGTCGGAGCCCAATCT
>JBAXSF010000008.1:0-17997 GCA_037130835.1 Actinomycetes bacterium | reverse complement strand
ACCGGCGACCTCCGCCGTGACAGGGCGGCGCGCTAACCAACTGCGCTACGGGGCCAAACACGGACGGATCCGTGAGGCTTACTACTCCAGCACGAAGGGTGCTGGTCAAACAGGTACTTGCGTACCCCCAACGGGGTTCGAACCCGTGTTACCGCCTTGAAAGGGCGGCGTCCTAGACCACTAGACGATGGGGGCTCACGAAATCCTGTTTGCACAGGTCCGTTGGGAACCCACGAAAGCATACGCGAGGCACCCGCAGGCACCACAGGCTGGTCCGATCAGTGGGTTGATTCCACCGGTTCGCTTGGTTGCGCGGGCTTAGCCGGGAGCCATTTAAAGGCAACGATTGCGCCAATGAATGCGCTGAAGGAGGCCACCAAAGTCGCTGAATGGAGTGCATTGACATAGGCATCTAGTGCGGCATTGACCACAGCCTGCGCGTTGGGCAACCCCGGATTTGCTTGAATAATCTGCAAGGTCGAGCCCAGCGATTCCCCCGCCACATTGGCGACATCCTGTGGAAGTTGGCTCAAGGCCGGGGTGATCTGCGAGCGGTAGGACGAAGCAAGCACCGAACCCAAAATCGCTACACCCAATGCTCCACCAATTTGGCGGAACGCGTTAGTCACGGCTGAACCGGATGCTGTTTTGTCGCGCGGCAACACCGACATAAAGGCATTGGTCGAAGGTGCAACCGTGAGACCCATTCCGCATCCCAACATCGCCTGGCAAATGGCGAGCTTCCAGTAGGCCGAGCCCACCTCGATGAATTGAATGCCTATGAATGTCAAGGACACCAGGCACAGCCCCGTGGCAACAACAGCACGAATGCCCACAAGCTTGACGAATTTTTCACTCAGCGGCGCGAAGATCGCCAATCCCAACGCGGTGGGAATCAAACGCAAGCCTGCTTGCAGCGGTGAATAGCCCTTGACGTACTGCAAGTAGAAGGAAAGGAAGAACACTGCACCAAAGAGAGCAAAGAAGGCCAACGTAATGGCAGCCGTTGATGCCGAGAAGCGGGCATCCTTAAAGAGTGTGATGTCCAGTGATGGGTGTGTGCTGCGTCGCTCAATGAAGGCAAACAGGGCCAAGAGAGCGATACCGCCGACGATGGACCCCGTGACTTCCACGTTCCACCAGTCGTTGAGATTTCCACCCTGAATGATCCCGTAGACCAACAAGACGATTCCCACGAGAGACAACACCACTCCGACCGGGTCAATCGGGAGCGGTGAACCGTCCTTCGACTCCGGAACCAAGAGGTAAACGCTCGTCACCGCGACGATGGCCACCGGAACGTTGATCAAAAAAACTGATCCCCACCAGAAGTGCTCGAGCAACACACCGCCAAGAATCGGGCCAACAGCGACGGCAAGACCTGTTGAGCCAGCCCACACACCGATAGCGCGGCCGCGCTCAGCTGGCGGGAACACATTGGTGACGATGGCCAACGTCACTGGCAACACGGCAGCGCCAACAAAGCCCATCAATGCGCGATAGCCGATCAGCTGGTTAGGTGTTGACGCAAAAGCACACAAGGCTGAGGACAATCCAAATGAAGCCATCCCGATGATCAAGATCAATTTGCGGCCATAGCGATCGCCTAAGACACCCCAAGTGAACAACATGCCGGCAAACACCAAGGTGTACGAGTTCACGGCCCATTCGAGTTGGGCCTGGGTCGCATTGAGTTCTTCTTGGATTGAACGCAGGGCAACATTGAGAACGCTGTTGTCCAATACAACGATGAGCAAACTAAAAACCATCACGCCCAAGATCGCCCATCGGCGGGGGTGCCCATCCAGGATTGCTTGTTGTTCAGCCGCCTGATCGTCAGGGCTGGTCATCAGTCGAGCCGCACCGATCCTCGGTGGGTAGCCAAGTGAACCGCGACCAATCCAGGCTCGCCGTCAACAAAATCAATGGTCACGCCATCAATGTCATCCACTGATGCACCAAGGAACTCGGTGACCGAAGTCGCATTGCCACCAATTTCCAAACGCTCAATGCGAGGAAGCTCGCCTGACCCTGCACTGGGGTGATCGGCTGCATCGCTGAGCCATTGAACAAAGAACGGGACTTGTGGATCTTCCATCACATCTTTGATTCCCAGTTGCTTCCACGTGAGATCAACGCCATCCGGTCGATGCCGCATGCCCTCAACGGCAGGACGACCCAAGCGCTGTTCCATTGGCTCGACATCATCAACGGCCAACACCCATGCCATCCATCCGCCACCGCGTTCTGCACGATGCTTCACCGCTTGACCAAAGGGTGCGCGGTCTGCGGCTGGGTGATCCAGCGTCGCGACTACTTCGAGATACGAACCGCCAGCCAATGGCAAAACAAAGTTGCGCGTACCAAACCGAGGGTGGCGACCGCCATCGCGAAAGATCCCACCCGCGCTTGCACCAAGGCGTTGAACCTCGTCAGCGAGATGAGAAGCAGGGACCGCATAAGAGACATGATCTAGACGCATAACGACATCTTGGCGGATTGGTCTGGGACGCTGATCACCAAGGTCACAAACCAGCCCCCTAGGCTTAGGGCACTCCGATTTCGGAGGCGGGCTGTTAGCTCAATTGGTAGAGCAACGGACTTTTAATCCGTGGGTTCCGGGTTCAAGCCCCGGGCGGCCCACCACGTGATGTTGGCTGGAGCCTGCCTCCAGTTACAGGGCAGATCCGGTCGCTGCTCGCTGCAATCGATCGCGCACTGCCACACCAATTCCCTCGGCCGGTGGCAAAACCGCGACTACCGCGACCAGTCCGAGTTGGTCTGCCCTGCGTAGTGCCGCATAGAGATCTTGTGCGTACTCATCAACATTCCCGGGCGCCACGAGGCGGTGGATTGCACGGTCCGTGGACGGCTCAAAGGTCACCATGGAGAGCAGACCGACTTCACCGGCTGGGGCCGCGTTAATGACGGCATCGGCTTCTGCTTCTTCAGCCAGCAACACTCGCGCCGTGGGCGCGTAGTGAGCAGCCAAGGTTCCCGGCGCCCGAATGTCTCGTTCAAGATCACTGACGGTGTGACTCGAAAGCTTCACTACCTGCGCAATGTCAGTGTTGGTCACTCCACCGGGACGCAAAACAATGGGCTCTGCTCCGGTGCAGTCAATGATGGTGGATTCCACGCCAATGGTGCACTCGCCACCATCAAGGATTAGGTCAGAGGCCGTCAGTGCATCGCCCAATTCCTCTACAACGTGGTGCGCAGTTGTCGGGCTCACGCGACCGAATCGGTTCGCCGAAGGCGCTGCAACTCCCAAGCCCAATTGTTCGATGACAGCACGCGCAACCGGATGCGACGGGCTACGCAGGGCAATCGTGGGTGCCCCACCGGCTGCGATTTCGCCAACACCTGGGCGACGGGACAACACCAAGGTCAGAGGGCCAGGCCACAATCTTTGGGCCAACTCACGCGCATACGACGGAACATCGACAGCCCACACATCAAGATCGTCCACACCGAGCACATGAACGATTACCGGGTGATCAGCAGGGCGACCCTTGACTTGGAAAATTCGGGCAACCGCAAGTTCCGACGTGGCATCAGCGCCCAGGCCGTACACCGTCTCCGTGGGTAGAACTACCAGTCCGCCCCGTTGAAGCACCGCTACCGCAGCATCAATCCCGGCTTGGTCGGCTCGCTGGATCTGGGCGTGGGGAGCGGTCACCTAGACATCTTCGCGCACCCACCGGCCGCGGGCGTGAACTGGGCTGGCCAATCCGTTGCCGGAATGTAATCCAAACCGCTTGTCGCGCCTGTATCCGTTTGGAAAGGTTCATGGTTAACAGATCTCTTGATAGGGGAACCGCGTGCGCCGCCGCCGACTCACGATCGTGCTTTTGGGCATCATCGCGATCCTCGCCGTGCCTGCGCTCTCTGGTGCAGCTCCCATCCCAGGAACGATTATCACGTCAACGGGCTTCTTCCGATTTTGTGCTGAGGGCCAGATCGGCATCGCCAACATTGACACGTCGAAATTGGTGGAAAACGGTGGTAACTTCACCATCACCGGAACGGTGTACAAGGACGAATCTGACTTTGTTTTCTCCAAATCTGCTGTCGTTACGTCAGCAAAAAAGATTTCCACGACCCAGTACGTGCAGTACGAAAACAATGATCTAACCAAGCCGAAGTTGATCCGCTGCAAGATGCGCACCGGAGAGAGCTTGAACAAGGGCAGCTGGCCCAACGGAACGACGTACGGCAACGGCCGGTTCGTTGTTGAACCAGCATGGGGATTTGGTAGCGCCGGCGACGGACTCAGTACGTCGCCTTCCACCGACGGCACCTGCCAAACGATCAACCAAAACACCATTAACAGTGTGTGGGGATCGCTCACTAACACGGAAAAGAACGCCGCTCCGTACAACCCCACCGCATCCAATCTGCCCGGCGCCAGTGCCAACACCTTGGCGACCGTCGCCGACACCGTCGTAGGTGTAGGCCCGTCGTGGACTCCCCCAGTGGCGGCTATCACCACCAACGGCGCGATTGCGGAAATCGGCTCCCGTGCCCTGATTGCCAACAGCAATTCATCGCTCGCCCCCTACTTCGAGGGCGCGCACTATTGCACCCTGGTGGCCCCTGAATTCCTCAAGCGCGTGCTCCTGGGGCAGGTGAGCCCGAGCTGATGAAGCGCTCCGTATCTCGCCGAATCGGCGTTGTCGTGGTGGGACTCCTTGCGGCCACGGGTCTTGGCGTTGGTTCTGCACAGCAGGCTCAGGCTGCCACCATTTCCGTGCCGTTCGTCTGCGCTTTTAACGCACCATCACTGGCCGCTTCCTACGACCTGGGTATCACCACTTACGCAGTCACCATGACTGCCCCGGCAGTATCCGATGCAGGTTCGACGATCTCGGTGACCTACGACTTCCCCAGCGTGAATGCCAGCTTGCCGTTTGCGATCACCGGCGCACAAGTTCGTGCCGAACCCACCATTGATATTCGCAAACAAAGTGGCTCAGCCCTCTTCAACGCGACCGGCACCGGAGCCACTGGTTCCCCCACGACGATCTCCATCGGCGGCTCGGTCAGCGCTCCCATGCCAGTAACCATCAGCGTGCCAACAACAACCGGAGCTGGAGCTCCTACAACATTTGTCGCTGGAGACAAACTCGAATTCGTGCCGGCGTTGTTTAAGTACACCTTCGTGGCCGCGGATGATGCCAACCTGGTGGGAGCGCAAGTCGCCTGTACGCCACAAACATCGACTTCCTACGGAGCACGCACCACGATTGCCGGTGTTGTGCCTGCTTCACCCAGTAGCAACTGCATCGCACAAACAGGTGACACCACCGGTGGTGCCGGATGCGCTACCGATCAAATAGTTCGGCTGAGCGTGCTCCAAGGGCAACTCACTCAGCGCACCTACACCAACAGCACGACTACCTCTGGATCAACGGATGGATCGGGAACGACCACACCGGTGCTGGGGACATCAAACGCAAATAACAATGCGACCAGTATCAATCTGGGAACCATCACCTCGCCGCTCGCTCCCGCGCCAGTCAGCGGAACACTGAACGACATCACCATTTCTGACACGCGCGGTGGAAGCTACGGCTGGTCACTCACGGCTAGCTTGACTAACTTCACGAGCGCAACCGGAAAGTCCATGGCTAAATCGACCCTGGCGGCAACGCCTGGTTGTGCCACTGCCACCAACGGCACCGCCTGGGATTACTCCGCGCCCAGCAAGACCGCTATTGCCGGCTTTGATTCCAGTTTGGTCGCCCCTGGCCAATCGGCTGGAAGCAGCGCCCAGAGCTTCTCGGGCACGGTAAGTCTGTGCACGAAGAACACTGATGAAAACCTCACCACCGGAACGACTGGCGGTGTCTACAACGTCACCTCGGCCCTGACTCTGACGATCCCTGCCTTCCAGTCGGCTGACCGCTACACCGCCATCATGACTATCACGTTGGCATAACCTCCCGCCAACGATTTACTCGCGTACTATCCATCGCATGGTTATTGTCATCTCGCATGCGTGGACTATCGACGCTGAGGAGCACGCGGACGCGTACATCAATTTCTCTGAAGGCTTCGCGCAATTCTTTGACGACCACCCTGGCTTTATTCGTCGAGTACTCGTTCGTGGCCAAGAGGATCGCACCCACTTTATGAACATGCGCTTCTTCGACAAGGTTGACTCTTACCTCGAATGCACGCAGCGCGAAGGGTACGTGGCTTACACGGAAAAGATGTACGAACACATGAAGCCCTACGAGTCCTACCCGCGGGAATTCGTTGACGTCGTACTTGACACTGGGCCCAGCAACGACGTTGTGGATGCGCTGACCTAAATGGCGACTTTCGTCTTAGTCCATGGTGCATTTCGTGGTGGTTGGGCGTGGGATCAGTTGGCTCCTTTCCTGACATCGGCCGGGCACACCGTCATTGCCCCGACTTTAACCGGATGCGAACCCCACTCTGACCGAGTCGGTACCGCAATTGGACTCGGTGAGTGGGTTGCTGACGTGGTCTCGGCCATTGATGCACAGGACGAACCAGTGATCTTGGTTGCTCACAGCCAGGCCGGCTTGGTGTGCCGATGCGTGCTTGAAGTGCGTGCTAACAACATTGCACGCGTTGTTTATCTAGATGCGGCGGTGCCGCGCAACGGGGAGCGAGGTGTGGACCTCAATCCGCCCGGTTCGCCGGCGCCACCGGACAATCTGGACCCCGCGATGAGCATCCCAGCTCGACCCGTGGGCACCGAACAAGGTTTCCTTGATACGTCCCTCGTCGACTACGTCAACGCACGCCTTGTTCCCACTCCACTTGGTCCGTCACTCGAACCCGTCGCGTTGGAAAATCCCGCCGCCAATGACGTGCCCACCCGCTACATATTTTTCTCTGACACTCCCGCAACATTTCCGTGTCAACTCACGCGAATGCGACTGGACGAAAGCGGTCAGCCCTACGAGGTCATGGTTGGACCGCATGACAGTCCACTAACCAACGCAACGAAAGTTGCTGAACTGCTCCTGCAGAGCGTCTAGCTCGCTACTGCGTGGGTGGCTGCAACAACGCACGCAGTGCTTCCACGCCAGCAGGAGCCGGTACGGAAGGTGCGGGAACAGCACTTGGTGCTACGCCAGGTGCCGCTGGCATCGGAGGCAACGGTGCCGGAGGGGGGGTGGCAGAAGCTGGCTGAATTGCTCGGTAACCGGGCGGTGGTGGCGGAGCCGGAGTGTCAACCACGGGTCGAGCCACTGCAGCAGCCAGTGCAACAGGGGCACCTGCCATGGCGGGCGCGGGATCAAACGCACTCACACCAAAGCCTGGAGCACCCGAGGCAACCGGAAGTTGCTCAATGAGGGGGTCTTCACTCAATGGCTTCTCCACTGGGCGGCGCTTGTACAGACCCAAGAGCGGAATCTGGAGCAATAGCCACGCAATCAAAATCAAGAGCCACGGGTAACTAGACGTCGCGACAGAAAAACTGAGAACTCCCGCGTTCACCTTTTGCTGATCAACCGTGATCAAGTCCAAACCAATGAACTCGCCCTTGACCCGGTACTGGCCAAAAGCCGGGGGGCCGAGCGTGACGCTTTGCCGATACTCAACCGTCTGTGATGGCTTAATCGTGCCTAACGCCGGCTGTTGACCACTGGGGCTGGTGAGCGGGGTAGCAGGATTTTCACCACGGCCCACTGTCAGGTTCAGGACAGGATTAAGCAAGTCCGACGAGCCCGTATTTGTTACAGAAATAACCAGTTCACGCTTTGCTGCTCCACCGAGGTAAGCGGCAAGTGGGCCACTGCCGGTAAGGCGTGCCGACACATCGACTGAACGACGGTTAACCGTCTGCGACGGGGTTGCTGTTGGTGCACCTGTGATGGTGAATGGAACATCCACCGTGTTGGTATCCGCAAGCGACGCGATGTGCACAACACAAGGACACGGCGATGGCGGCAAGGCTGGTAATGCGACCTGCACAGCAATCTCACCATTGGCATTTGCCGTGGTCTGGCCTTGACCCGTGGCCTGGCAATCAGCGGAACCATTCAGATAGTTATTGCCACACACGGCAACAGTGATCAATGAGCCTGCGGGCCAACCCGAGCCCGTCACAATGACCGAATCGCCGACCTTGGCGATGGGTGGGGCGACGTTTGCCGTGCGACCGGTGGGGGCTGCTGGCACCGCGAACGGATTCGCTGGATCAACAACTGTTCCCACCGTGGTGCCCGCACCGGGGATCGGATCAGCAGCCTGGGCCACCGTGGACAGCCCAGCCAGCATCAAGGCAACGAGCCCGACGGCCAGCGATCCTGCTACTGCTTTGGTGCGACCACTCACAGTAGGTCTCCTGTCGGTGACAAAGGACCCGCATCGGCGGCCATCTGGCTCACCAAGTTTGCTTCACGTCGTGACCAAAAGACCGCCACCACAATACCCACGATGATTAAGAGCAACAAGAACAAGAAGACCCACGAAACAGCAAGCGCGGTAGCTGATCCCGACGTATCCACCTTGCCCTCCGAGGCGATCAAGCGAACGTTTGCGGTGACTTGATTCAACACCGGCATCTTGGTAAAGCTCTCCGTCAATACAACCGTTGATCCAGGCAAGATTTCCGGAATCGGACCCCGCCCGGTATTGCGCAAGGTGCGACCAAAGAGGCCGTCCAGCGTGATGATGCGATCCGCAGTGAGTCGAACGTTGCCGCTGTTACGCACCGAATAGGTGACCGTGGCGCCGCCTTGCTGGCCAATAAATGGAAGGCGCGCAGGGCGTACCTTCAGGTCAACCTTGGTGATGGATAGAGCCGGAGTTAAGGGACCAGCAATACGCACATAGGTGCGCACACCTAACGCTCGTTGGATTTGAATCTGACTGTTATCTCCGCTGGGGGCCGGAGCAGGCTCAATCGTGACCACACCGCCGGCATGGTCACCGGGAGTCACACCCTTCGGGACCGTGACGGTAAACGGAACACTCACGCTTCCGCCGGCGGGGACTTCGACTCGGGTTTTATCAAGCGTGATCCAGGAACCGACGTCAGTGTTCTTATCGCCTCGCTTGCGTAGCGCAAAGCCTGCGCCGCTTTCAACGTTGAACGCATCGGCTGGATAGAGATCAAGTACCTGCGCGACCTGGCCAGCATTTTTTACGGTTACGGAATCTTTAACCGTGGCACCAGGTGAGAGTTCGAGAAAGAAATATTGACGAGCAGTGAATGTGCCTTGCTTCGTGGGAGATGCCGACCACGCTCCGTTGTCGGCGGCTTGTGCGGTGTTCGCCATCGGCAACAAGCCTGCTGTGACAAACGCAACTGCAGCAATTGAAGACGTCAATCGCAAGACTGAACCACGCGTCACGCTATGTATCCATTCGACGGCTCGTCAGGAACGAGGTGGGTAAGGCCATTGTCGCGTTCTTGCCCGCCATATCACCACACCACATGAGGGGAAGAAAAACTGCAATCTGAAGCATCAGGCAATGCCTAACGTTCCCGCAGGTGAACAATAGATTCAGGCATCGTTCAGCGTCAACCCATCTGCCGTTTACCTTCACCGTGCAAGGGATTGTGCGAAATCGATGTCGTTCAACCTCGTTGACGCGGGCGCTTGCCCGACTTAGGGTAAGGACAGCACACTACGAAGCACCAGAAGCCGTCTGTACGACGACGGTCGTTCCTGCGCTTTGCCACTTCCCTACTGCCCCACAAAGGACGCTCACCCCTATGTCTGCGGCACCCCCATTCGTTGCTTCACGCGGTAACTGGACTCGTACGATCGCTTCCCTTGGCGCGCTCGCACTCATCGCCACGCTCGTGGCTGGGTGTGGCTCGAAGGCTGACACTTCCTCCGGATCAGGAAGCTCGGGATCGGGCGCGGCCGCAGGTGCAGATGATGCGTCCCCTGGTGTAACTGCGGACTCGATCAAAATCGGCTACATCGTCCCTGACTTGGGCGAACTCCAAGAATCCTTAGGCTTCAAGACCGCGAACTACGGTGGCGCCGATGGAGTGATTAAGCAAATCCAAGCCTCCGTCAATGCAGTCAATGCCAACGGTGGCCTCAATGGACGCAAGATCGTCCCCATCATTAAGAAGTACGGCGGCGGTCTTGACAACCCCGAATACGCTGAATCTTTTTGCAACGCTTTCACCCAGGATGAGCAAGTTTTCGCGGTTGTCCTTGAAGGACAGTTCCAAAACAACGCGCGCCCGTGCTATTTCGCACGCAAGACGATCATGTTGGATGAGTCCCTTTTCGCCCAAGATCAAAAGGAATTCGAGAAGTTTTCCCCCTACCTATGGTCGCCTAGCTGGCCTGAATATGGCGCCTACCTCCGTACCGAATTGGCTGCGTTGAAAGACCAAGGCTGGTTCAACGGCACAGCGGGCGTTGCCGTTGTCGGGGTGGACAATGAAATTGCTCGGCGCGACATCACGGAGATCGTGCAGCCCTTCTTCGCTGCCAACGGCATCACCAAGTCTGAAACCTTCTTTGTTGATACCGCGAATATCGGAACCCTTGGCGCTGGTTCATCTGCCGCCCTCACTGGTGCAGCTAACTCCGGCCTGGACCGCGTCATCGTCGTTGGTGGTGCGCGGATCTTGCCCATCATGTTGTCCAGCCAAGAAGCCACTACGTCGAAGGCAAAGTTTGCGATTTCCTCCTATGACAGTCCGCTGTTCTTACAAGACAACCCGGCGACCATCGTCGACACCACATTGACCGGCATGATCGGCTTTGGCGTCTTGCCTGCTGGTGACATCCGCCTAGATCCAGCCATTCCGTTCCCAGACCCGGCCACCCCCAATCAGGGGCTCTGCAAGCAAATTATCGATTCAGCCGGAGCTACCCCGCCCGACGGTGTGCGCCCCAATTACAAGGAAGGCTTGCAGTACTGCGATGCCAACTTGTTCCTCAAGGCCGTCATCGACAAAGCCCCGAAGGACCTCACGGCTAACGCCTTCCGCGATGCGGCATGGCAGGTCGGAAGCGGATACAGTTCTGCTGTTACGTTCGGCGGGTCAATTGGTAACGGGCAGTACGCGGCTAGCAACACTGGTCGAGTCCTTGTTTACGAATCAACGACCTGCCTAAACCCCGTATCCGGCAAGCCCGGGTGCTTCTTATACCGAGGTGGGAATGTCCCGTTCGCTACCAACTAGCCCAACAGATGTTGGGGTAGAACAAATCCCAACCCTGCAAGCATCGGTACGTGACGCGGCCCGGACTGCCGTAGGTATCAGCGGGGACATCACGATCCCCAAGTGGAAAGTTGCCGTTCCTACCGGCGCCCGACGACGGGTCCTGGGACTTTCTCTCATCAACGCTTCTGTCGCGCTCCCCTTGACGACCCTGCTCTTGCTTTCCCCTGAAATCGCGCGCGACAACAACTGGACCACCACAACGGTGGGCGGAACGGTCATCGCTGCGGCCATCTTGGCCGGACTTGTCGGTGCGCCACTCAGCGACCGCGTTCCCTTCAATCGTCGTACGGCAGCCTCGGTGATTTTCGCCGTGAACTCAGCCGTATTTGCGCTACTAATGAACCTCATCCCAGCGTTTGGCTGGTTCCTGCTCGTAGCGCTGGCACGTGGCGTTTTATTTGGACTAGGCGCTCCTATTTGGCGCACTCTGGCCTTCGACTCGACCGTGCCGGAAGCTCGCGCCCGAGCCATTGCCCGCACGCACATGGGCACCCTGATCGGGAGCGCATTAGGTGGTGCGTGTGCCTGGATCGCCATTGCTGGCATCGATATTGGCGCTGGCCAGGCACTACTCCTCTCCGGCATCTTGGCCGTCGTCCTGTCCTTGGGCTCGTTGCTCCTGACGGAAACAAAGGTAGGCGGAGCAGAACCAGATCGTCTTCGTCGCGCCATGGGTCAAGTTGATGATCCCGTCGCCGGCTTGCGCCCCTCGTGGTCCGAATCCACGCTGCGCGTGCGATCCATCCCGACCGTGAAATTTGCACTCACTTCTTACGTTGCTATTGGCTGGTGTGCAGGGGCGGCGTTGATCGTTCCCATCGTCCGTCTTGCGCAAGCACGCGAACTCAAAGAGGGCACCGCAGCGCTCGTGATAACGATCGCCAGCGCTGTTGCTTTCCTTACTCTCTACCTCGTAGCGCGTGGCTTAGAAAAATCTGTCCGGCGCTCACCTGAAGCACTAGCAGCGGTCATCCCCCTTGGTCTGATTATCGGATTTGCTGGACTGTTACTGATCGGACTCGTACGCCCGGTCATCTCCCCGCAACTTGCCTTGGCAGCGATCGGTGGGTTCCTAGCCTGGGTTGCTCTCGACATCACGATGCTTTCGGTTATTCAGCCCGAAGACCGGCCCACGGCGGTGGGAATATCTCTGTTTTCAACCATTGGAGGCTCACTCCTTGCGCTTCTGGTGATCAGCGCCGTGAGTGCGCTTATCGGTGGCAGCGCCGCCTACGGAGTCGCCTTCGCGGTCGCAAGTTTGCCCATGATTTTGTTTTGGCGTCGGTCCAAGAAACTTATTCGTGCAGTGGGGCCTGACCTTGATGCTCGTCTTGGAGTCGACGACGAAACCCAAGACTTTGATGAAGCCGTAAATGAATCCGGAGCGGTTCCCATACTTTCGGCGCGCAACATTGATTTCGCTTATGGATCCGTGCAGGTTCTCTTTGATGTATCCATGCGGGTTAATGAAGGCGAAATGGTTGCGCTCCTTGGCCCTAACGGAGTGGGTAAGACCACCTTGCTTCGCGTACTTTCCGGATTGGAATCACCACAGGCTGGAGTCATTCGCCTAGGCGGTGAAAACGTGACGGACATTAACGCCAGCAAGCGTGTAGCCCTGGGCTTGTCCCAAATTGTGGGTGGCAACGCTGTGTTCGGCTCGATGACGGTCTACGAAAACCTCATGATGTACGGCTTTAGTTTGGGGCGCGACAGAGCCAGCATTAAACAAGGCATCGACGAAGCCTTCCAAGTTTTTCCCAAGATTGCCGATCGCCGCAATCAGTTGGGCTCGACCCTCAGTGGTGGCGAGCAACAGATGCTCGGTCTGTCCAAGGCCCTCATCACCAAGCCGAAGGTCTTGGTCGTTGATGAATTTTCCCTCGGCCTGGCCCCCATTGTGGTTGGCGAGCTTTTGGGAATGGTGCGCCAACTCAACGAACGCGGCACTGCCATCTTGGTTGTTGAGCAATCCGTCAACGTTGCCCTGAATTTGGTAGACCGCTGTTACTTCATGGAAAAGGGCGAGATCGTCTATGAAGGAAACGCAAAGGACCTCCTCGCCCAGCCGGAACTCGTTCAAGCCTTGAGCCTGGGTGGCCATCCAACTACCGCCGACGCCAATCCCGTCACCCTTGATAAATCTGGGAGCCCCGCATGAACCTCGGTGGATTCGACCTTTCGTTCCCCAACATTTTGAGTGGACTCTTCACGGGGTTCCTCTACGGGCTCTTGTCTATCGGACTCGTCCTGGTCTACCGCGCTAGCCGGTTCATCAACTTCGCCCACGTGGCTATCGGAATTTTCGCCGCTTCCATCTTCGGTGCCATCGTTGCTAAACAGGGACTGCCCTACTGGCTGATGTTCCCGGTCGGCATCTTGGCCGGAGCACTCATCGCCGCCGGTGTCGAATGGGGATTTGTGCGTCGAATTTCCGACGCCCCCCGCGTGCTTGGAACCGTTGTCACCCTCGGTCTAGCCCAATTCCTGATCATTTTTGGCTTGGTGGTTAACCAAAGCAACGCATCTGGTCGCTTGTTCCCCAAGCCAGCGCTACCGGGATTCCTCACTGGCCTCAAGCTAGGCGCGACGACCATCCAACCCTCTTTTGTCGCCATCGTTTTGCTCGCCCCACTCGTTCTGCTCGCGCTGTCGCTGTTTCTTCGCCGCTCGCGTTACGGACTGGCAATTCGAGCCGCTGCTGACAACCCCGATGCCGCTTCCTTGGCTGGAGTGTCGGCAAGCCGCATGGTCACCTTGTCCTGGGGAATCGCTGGCGCTATCGCCGCGTTCTCTGTGATCTTGGTGTACCCAACGATTAACTTGCCGGACAAGGACTTCCTCGGTCCATCGCTTCTGGTCTTGCCGCTCGCCGGCGCCGTCCTTGGCCGCTTCCAAAGTTTGCCGATCGCCTTCTTCTCGTCCGTCGGGATCGGAGTCGCGGCCCAGGTCTTGGCAAGCAATCAAAACTTGCCTGGGCTGCCGCAACTTGCCTTGGTCATCGTGGTCTTTGCTGGCTTGCTCCTCCAGCCCAAACTTTCTTCGCGTCGTGACGAAGACCGCGGTGAGTGGAACAAGTTGTATCCACCCCAGTTGCCCACCCAAATTCGTCGACTCTTCACCGTTCGGCTGATTACTCCCCTCATCTCGGTCATCGCTTTGGCTTTCGCGGTGTACATCGGCCTGACCGTAACCAATAAGACGGCCACGATTTTGACGTTCGCCGTCGGCTTCACCATCGTGGGCTTGTCTGTGGGCGTGCTGACGGGAGTTGCTGGCCAACTCTCGTTGGGTCAATTCGCCTTTGCCGCCATCGCGGGCACCGTTGCCGTCAAGGTTTCAGCCGCGACCGGACAGTTCTTCCTTGGGCTTCTGGCTGGCGTAGTTGTTGGCGCCATCGTCTCGGTGTTGGTCGGAATTCCCGCCCTTCGACTGCGCGGGCTTGCCCTAGCTGTGAGCACCCTAGCCTTCTCGTTTGCCACCTCATCGTGGTTGCTGCGCCAAGAGATTCTCATCGGCCCCACCGCTTCGGGAATTCGCGTTGATCCGTTGCAAATTTCAGGTCTCAATATCAACTTCAGTTTGCCAAAAAACTACTACCTATTCTCTTTGGTGTTCCTCGTGATTGCTTTCTTGATCGCGGCCAACATCCGTCGTACCGGTTTGGGTCGAGTCCTTCGTGCACTGCGTGACAATGAAGACGCAGCGAGAGCATTCACGATCGCTGCGCCGTACCGCAAACTTCAAACCTTTGCTATTGCTGGTGCAATTGCTGGACTTGGCGGCGTCGTCATCGCTAACTCGGTCACGACCCTGACGCCTGATTTCTTCAAGGGTGCCTTCAGCGTTGATGTGGTTTCACAAAGCGTGCTTGGAGGTTTAGGTGTCCTTCCCGGACCAGTGATCGGTGCGCTCTACAGCCGCGTCCCACAATTAGTGACACTGAATGAATTCATCCCACCATTGTTAATCCTGCTCTCCGTCATCATCATCGTTCTCATCCCTCGCGGCCTAGGTGGATTGCTTGTCCGCGTGCGCAATTCCGCGGCCTTTGGCCTGGCGCGGTTGCAAGGTGTTGATCCACAAGCCGCCATTCGCTTCGACGAAGGTGAAGTCGATGGCGAGGACCGCCGCATTGCTGTGATTGATGTGACGCCCCTGAAGCAAAACGTTGGCCGTGATCCGTTCGTCGGAATCGATCCACAGGCGTTGCCCCCGATCCTTCAAGTCACCGGGGCATCACGTTCATTCGGCGGCATCAAGGCCGTTACGGGCGTGGACTTGGCCGTCCAGCCTGGTGAGATTTTGGGAATCATCGGGCCGAATGGCGCCGGCAAGACCACCTTGTTTGAAATTATTGCCGGCTTCACCGCGCCCGACAGCGGCTCCATCGTGTTCAACGGTCGCGACATCACCAAGCTCTCTCCGGAGGCTCGGGCCAAACTCGGTCTCGTGCGCTCGTTCCAGGCTGCTCGGTTGTACCCAACGATAAGCGTTCTGGAAACCGTGATGGTCGCCATGGAGCGCACTGCTCCCACCGGAGTGACTAGCTCGCTACTGGGCTTGCCCATGGCTGATCGAGCCAAGAAGGCACGCGCCATGCAGTACCTCGAAGTGATGGGGCTTGATTATTTGCAAGCCAAGCCCGTGGGTGAGCTCTCTACCGGAACTCGTCGCATGGTGGAAATCACCTGCATGCTGGCGCTGGATCCACAAGTTCTCTTGCTGGACGAACCTGCCGGTGGAATTGCTCAATCTGAGGGCGAGAGTTTGGTTCAACTCCTGACCGGAGTCAACCGCGATCTGGGAACCACCCTGGTGGTGGTTGAACACGATCTCCCCCTGCTCTTTCGTCTAGCGCAGCGAGTGGTTGCCATGGAGCTTGGGGCGGTCATCGCCGAGGGTTCACCTGAAGCTGTGCGAAATCACCCCGATGTGGTGCGCTCGTACTTGGGCGCAGATATGACCGCAGTTGAAAGATCAGGTCCATTTACCGCCACAGTGTCGTAATGTAAGCGGCGGAGGTACGCCGTGCACTCGTCACGTTTCACCATCGCTCGATCACTGATCGCTCTGTTGGCCTGCGCTGCCCTTGTTGCAGGATGTAGCAGTTCCAGCAACAGCAACAGCGGTGCCGCCGGAAGTGGCGGCGACGCGAGTGCCGCTGGCGGTCCTGCGGACCAACCATCGCCTGGAGTTTCGGCTGACACGGTCAATGTTGGTTATCTGGTCGTTGACATCGGCGAAGTCGCCAAGAATTTGGGCTTTAAAAATGTCGAAGACGGCGGCTTTGATGTCACCGCCAAAGGTATCCAGGCGGTCGTCAACTACGTGAATACCAACGGTGGGGCGGGCGGGCGCAAGATCAACCCGATTATCAAGCCCTACATGGGACAACTCGACAGCCCCGAATATGCGGAAGCTCAGTGCCGAGCCTTCACGCAGGACGCGGAAATCTTTGCCATCGCCATGGACGGTCAATTCCAAAACAATGCTCGCCCGTGCTACCAATCTGCGCGAGCGATCATGTTGGACCAGACGTATGTCCCTCTTGATCAGCAGGAGTACCAGACCTACAGCCCCTACCTGTGGTCCACGTCGCTTCCGCCATTCGACTCCTACGTCAAGACGCTACTGCCGAATCTGAAAGCAGCTGGTTGGTTTGATGGCGCACAAGGGGTGGCTGTCATTGCCCCCGATGCGGCGGTCTCACGACGAGCCATCGATACGATCGTGACCCCTTATCTGCAGAGCATCGGCGTGACAAAGTCCGCAAATTTCTTTATTGACGTCTCCAACATTGGCTCCCTCGGTGCCACCTCCTCGGCGGCCCTTTCTGGCGCAAAAAACCAGGGTTTGGACCGGGTGATTGCCCTTGGCGGCGAACGGATCGAGGCAGTGGCGTTGTCCTCGACTGAAGCCGAGGAACTAACAGCGAGGTACACCATGTCCTCATACGACAACCCCGCATTCTTTGTCGACAACCCCGAAACCATCGTTGGGAAAAGTCGGATCGGAATGATCGGGCTTGGATTCTCTCCCTCATCAGATAACCGGAGCGACTCCTCGACCCTGCCATTCCCGGATCCCGCTCGGCCGAATGAAGGTCTGTGCAAGCAAATTGTTGATGCGGCTGGCGCTAACCCGCCTGAAGGAAACCGCGAAAACTACCGCATCATTTTGCAGTTCTGCGATGCCACCCTCTTGCTCAAGGCGGCCCTCGATAAGGCCCCCAAGAACGTGACTCCCAATGCATTCAAAGACGCCATGTGGTCGTTGGGCACTAGCTACAGTTCGGCTGTTGCTTACGGGTCTAACTGGACGCAAGGCCAATACGCCGGTGCGACGACACTACGTCAGATCACGTGGGACGACACCTGCACATTGAAGGACCGCACAACAAAGGGGTGCTACCGGGTCGCACCCGTTGACACCCCTTTGTTGACTAACTAAGAGCGGTTAGAAGTCCTCAAACATGCGGCCAAAGCCGTAGAGCTTGTCGTTGATGCCATTCTCACGCAGGGCCATCCACCACGTCGCAGCATTAATAGCCACAACAGGCTTGTGGAACCAGCGCTCGGCCTCAGCGGCTAGGCGGACCATGGACAAGTTCGTGCCCACTTGGACAATCGCCTCGGCGCCGCTCTCATTGAGCTCAATGAGGGCATCGCGAAGTTCGTCTTCTGTGGTGTGAGCAATGGAAACCGCGGTTGGACGCTTGAGGCCGATCAACTTCTTGACCTCAAAGCCAATCTCCTCAAAGTAATTGATGACCTCTCGGTCACCGTTTTCTTGATACGGCGTGA